>JAEUMM010000481.1 GCA_016792645.1 Alphaproteobacteria bacterium
CTGCCCCTCGAAGAAGTCGAGCAGATACTCGTCGATGCCATAGCGCATCGACGCGTCGGAGAAGTAGATCGTGCCGTCTTTGGTGATGTCCAAGTCGTCGACGAACAGCAATGGCCGGTTCTCGTAGCGGTCGGCGATCAGCACAACTTTGCCGTCCGGCGTGATCGCAAGCAGGCCCTTCTTCGCGTCCGCGACAACGATGTTGCCGAACGGATCGTGCTGCAGCCCCAAGGGACGCCCGCCCGTTTCGGCGACTTTCTCGAAAGCGGGCGGCGCGGCGCCGCCGGGAATAACCGGCTGTATCGGCGCCGGCCCCGAAGACGACGGCGCTTCGGTCCGTACACGGACGATGCGTCCGTCGGCGAGACCCGTATAGGCGTAGCCGTCCTTCACCGTGACATCTTCCGGTCCCTGCCCCATCGCTTCGCCGAGCCAGCGCACGCTGCGCAATGCTTCGTTGGCTTGGAACAGCCCGACGAACCCCGGATTGGGTGAGACGGTGACCGCAACCGGTTCGATCCGTGTCGGCCACGCCAGAACGTAACCCACCGCAACGAGAACCAGGGCCAAAAGCCCGATCAGTACAAAGCGCACGGCGATCCACCCCCGTTTGGCCCCTTCTGAAGCGAAGGGCTGCAGGGTCATTTTGCCCGCCTTGCCCCACCCCTGACCAGCCTGTATAAGACCGACCCTTCCCGGGCCGGGGCGACGACACGACACTTCGGCAAATGGATGACGGAGAGTAGCTCAGCCTGGTAGAGCACTGCTTTCGGGAGGCAGGGGCCGGAGGTTCAAATCCTCTCTCTCCGACCATTTTTCCCGCCCGCCCAGGGTCAAGGCGCCCCTCTGCTGTTTGGCCAGGGTCCATCCTGTGGGGTGGGGGTCAAAACGGCGCTATCCCGTGCATACGTATTAACGGCGGGTTAAAGCGCGCATCTGTTCCAACGCACCTAACAGAATCCTTACGCCCTCGGCCGTAACATTCCGCACGATCGCCTCTTGTCTGGAATGTTCGAAATGTCTTTCGGCGCAACGCCCGCGCCGGATTCGCCTGATACGGCGGCGCTGATAGAGCGCGAGAAAATCCGGCTCGCATACGGCACATGGGTGCAGTACGTGGACGGCCGCGTCTTCGCGGTCCTGCTCACGCTGTTGATGTGCGGCCTCGTGCCAAGCGTAGGCAACACCGCGCCGTGGATCGGCGCGCTTTGGCTCACCGTCGACTTCATCTGGTCCGCGATATCGTCGTTCCTGGCGCAGTCATACTTCCGTCACGCGGCGGCGCGACCGCGGGCATCCTGGGGCTTCGTCCTGGGCGGCATCTGGGTGGCGCACGGATTGATCTGGGGACTGGCGGTCGTTCTCTACTGGGACGCGAGCAATCCGGCGAACCAGGCGATCCTCTGCACGATCGCAGTCGGCGTTATGGTGTCGTACCTCGCCACGCTCGCACCCAGCTTTCCGACCCTAATGGGCGCGCTGGCGTCGTTGGGCGGCGTTGCCTGGCTTCAGCTCATTGTCGGCGGTGGCACCCTGGCGCCGGTGTTCCTCGTGATGCTGCCCTGCTTTGTATTTCTACTCGCGAACTATTCGTACCAAGCGGCTCAAAAATACCACAACGCGCTGCGCTTGAGATACGAGAACGAAGTCCTCGCCCGCGATCTCATGAAGGCGAACCAGGCCAAAAGTAACTTCCTGGCGTCGATGAGCCACGAACTGCGCACGCCGCTGAACGCCATCCTCGGCTATGCCGACCTCATCCGTCAGCGCACGTTCGGCCCCATCGCCCCGGCGCGCTACGCCGTCTACGTCGAAGACATTCATTCAAGCGGCGAGCATCTCTTGAAGATGATCAACGACCTTCTCGATCTCGCCAAGATCGAGGCCGGCAAACGCGACTTCAACTTCACCGCCCTTTCGCTTCAAGCGATCGCGCAAGAGGCCCTCAAATTGGTCGAACCGCAGGCCGAACGAGCCCTCGTGACCGTCATGCTGAGCATCAAGCACGACGCCGTGGTGAAAGCCGACGCGCGCGCCGTCAAGCAAATCATCGTCAACCTGCTGTCCAACGCGGTGAAGTTCTCCCGCACCGGCGGCATCGCCGTCCTCTTCTGCGAGGTTCTCAGCGACAACCGCACAGCCTTCGGCGTCAAGGACACAGGCATCGGCATGACGCCGGAGCTGCAGCAACGCGCTGTCGAGCCGTTCACGCAAGATTCCGACGTGTACACGGTGGAAGGCCACGGCACGGGCCTCGGACTGCCCATCGTCAAGGGCTTGATCGAAGCACACCAAGGCCGACTGAAAATCGAAAGCACGCCCGGCGCGGGTTCGAAAGTCTGGGTCGAATTCCCGGCCGAACGCCTGCTGCGCAAAGCCGAAGCGGCATAACGCGCGCGCCCCGCGAACGCACCGCCACCGAACACTCCAAGCAGATGACGAAAGTTCAGTCGATCGCTTGAATGGCCACGCTGTTCGCCACGATCTTGGCCACAAGCGCGTCGACCTCCGCCGGCGTAACCTCCTTGTCGCCCATCGCGTCCTGCAATTGGCGATAGCCGTCGTTGACGAGTTGAATGACCTCGCGCCCCGTCGTGATCGCCGCAGGCAGGTTCGCAACGACCTCGCTCAGCAAGGCAATGACAGCCGCCGCACTCATGATCCAGCTCCCTTCAGTTTGCTCTGCGCCTCGCCGACCGCGTTCTTGACGTTCTCGATCGCCAGCAGCGCGGCGACAAGCTGACCTGCGTCGGCCTTCGTGCCGTTCAGCACCGGCGTCGCCTCGGCGATCGCCGAACTCGCCGCCTTCTCGACGATCTTGATGCGCGTCCAGGTCGCGCGGTCCTTGCACAAGCGCACCGCGCCGGCCTCCGCGTCGCATGTCGGTAAGCGGCCGTAGATCAAGATCGCCTGCTGCGTCGTTTCATAGGCGGCCAGCGTGATCTTCGCCGCGCGCCGCGCATCGTCGTCATGCCCAAGCGGCGCCAGCAGCGCACACGCGGTCATCGCGGCTGCCACATACGCGGCCGCGATCGTGTTCAGCACAAGCCGCAGCCCGGCCGTCGTGTTCGGGCGCCTCATCGCGTCGCCTCCGGCGGCTTCGGCGGCGTCCACGAGAGCGCGCCTTCGGCCTTCGCGCGGCCGTACCAGGCGATCGCGCCGCCGACGATGTTCGCAATCCCCACGATCAACTCGACCAGCTGATCCTGCAGCGTGGCGTCGAGCTTCACGCCGGCCAGCGTCGCCACACCGGCAAGCAGCGCGACGATCGAGCCCCACACGGTCTTCGACTGCCACCAAACCTTGGTGCCGTTCATGTCTTCATATCCTCCTGTGAGAAAGGCGGAGCTGCGGTTGCCGCAACTCCGCCCGCACCGCGTCCGCTCAGGCGACGTCGGTGAATGTGACTTCCGGGATCGGGGACTCGCCCACCGTGACCGCCTGCGCGGCGATGTACTTCACGCCCGGATGCGCACCGGCGTTTTGGCGGATGAAATCCTTCGCCTCGTCGAGGGACGCGAAGGAGTCGGCAACGCCCTCCCACTCGTCGACGTAATCGCCGTCGTCATCCAAGCGCACGACAAAGAACTTGTTCATGAGACCTTCCTTTCTATCGGGGTGAAACGGCTTTTCGCCGGAGACGCGCAGGGAAAGCCGTCACGCCCCCGCGGACAAACGCGCCACAGCCCCTTTTTCCGGACGGGAGGCCTGCGCTAAGCTCGCCCTCGGCTGAAGCCCGGGGGACAAGATGTTCAAGCGTGTTGTGGTGATCGCGGCGAGCGCCGCGGCGGTGGCATCGGCCGCCCTTGCCGGGCCGACCTATGTCGACACCGAGAATAAGTTCGAGTTCACCTTCCCCGATGCCGGTTGGACCACCGAGAAGGGCGCGGACGCCGACACGAAAGTGGTGATGAACTCACCACGCAAGGATCAAACCGGCGGCAATTGCCGCGTGCTGGCGGGCGTCGACGCGACCACGGCAAAGTCGACGCAGGCTGACGTCGACAAGATGCTCAAGACGGAAATCACCGAAGCCTTCTGGAAGACGGTCTTCGAGGGTGGCGCCGGCGGCAAGCCGTTCTCAGTGGAGAAATGGGGCACCGAACAGCGCGCGGCGCAAACTGTGTATTTCGCCCTCGCTCAACTCTCCGTCGAAGCCGAGGACAAGTCGATCGTTCAGGTGAAGTCGAAGCAGATCTTGGTCTGGGTGCCAGGGCGGTTCAACTGGGTCAACTGCTCGGC
>JAEUMM010000020.1 GCA_016792645.1 Alphaproteobacteria bacterium
TCGATGTCCTTCACGCCCGCACGCGCCAGACCGCAGATGACGGCCTTCTTCGCGCGCTTGGAAATTTCCTGCACGGCTTCAAAGTCGCCGTTCGACGAAATCGGAAAGCCTGCTTCGATGATGTCGACGCCCAATTCCTCGAGCATGTCGGCGATCTTGAGTTTTTCGTCGAGATTCATCGCCGCGCCCGGCGATTGCTCGCCGTCGCGTAAGGTTGTGTCGAAAATCAAGACGCGGTTCGAACTTGGCATTGTCTCTCTCTAAGCCCGCTGGACAGCGGTTTCGGTATCAGGCCCGGCTTCTTCTCTTCATCCCCTAAGCACCATCCGCGTCGCCGTTGGGCGTTCGATCGCGGACGCTCACGCGCCTAGGGGCTTCTAAGAAGCAGTAGTCCGAGATCAACCCGAAGAGACAGGTGAGACAGCGTCGGCGCGCACAAACGCGACGAGGAGCAAAAAGCCCCCGCGGTCACGCTTTCTGTACGCACTGTACGCATTCGTTCTATGCCTCACGCGCCAGCGTGGCTTGCCAGCGTTCACCATATGACGGCGTCGTTAAGGCCTCGTGAAACCTGGACCCTAAACCCGCGCCGTCATTGAGAATCTTTAGGGCGAATCGTCCCGCCGAGCAACGACAAAGCACGCTAATTTGCTAGACTTCTGAACAATTGTTGCGCACGCCTGCCAATAGGACTCAGGTCATAACCGCGGAATTTGAAGCAAAAGGCGCCGTGGAACGCGACGGTTTCGCTGTCGTGCCGAACGTCCTGACGCTTGCCCAAATCGACCGCCTACGGAGCGTCCTGGACGACGCCCGAGACATCGCCCAGACGCGCCGCACCGGCGCCGTGTACGGCGTGCGCAATCTCCTGGACGTCGCGGAAGTGAGCAATTTGGCCGCCGATCCGGCCATCCGCCGCTTCATCGAACCCATCGTCGGCGTAAGCGCCATTCCGGTACGCGCGCTCTTCTTTGACAAGACGCCCGATGCCAATTGGCCGGTCCTTTGGCACCAGGATCTCACGATAGCAGTGGCTGAACGCCATGACTTGAAGGGTTGGGGTCCGTGGTCAATCAAGGCCGGCGTCACCCACGTCGAGCCGCCCGCACGCCTTCTCGCCGCGATGCTGACGATCCGCCTCCACCTCGACGACTGCCACGCCGACAACGGCCCATTGCGGGTCATGGCCGGAAGCTATGCCGAAGGTCGCCTCACGCGCGACCGCATCAAAACCATCCGCGAAGCAGCGCCCGAGCGGATCGTTACCGCTCCGTTGGGGTCGGCGCTGCTGATGCGCCCGCTTCTGCTGCACGCCTCATCGCCGGCCAAGCGCCCGAAACGCCGTCGCGTCGTTCACGTAGAGTTCGCGCCAAGAGATCTGTTGCCGTTACCGCTCACATGGGCGGCTATGAGCAACACCAATCAAAAGTTGCATAGTCAAAATTTTGCACAACCGGCCTAGCCGACAACCGGCTGCACAAACCCAGCCGCCTGCTTCGCCCGGGTCCGGGCCAACTCGATCGTCTCAGCCCGCGCCAGCGCCACACCCATCCGCCGCTTCTTGAACGACTCGGGCTTCCCAAACAGCCGTATCTCCGCGCCCGGCACGGCAAGCGCATGGACCACCCCGTCGAAGGCGATCCCCGTCGCATCCATGCCGCCATAGATGACGGCGCTCGCCCCCGGCACGGCCAAACGCGTATCGACCGGCAGGCCTAAAATCGCGCGCGCATGCAGGGCGAACTCACTCTGATATTGCGTGACCAGAGTGACGAGCCCCGTGTCGTGCGGCCGAGGGCTGACCTCCGAAAACCAGACATCGTCACCCTTGATGAACAACTCGACGCCGAAGATGCCCGCGCCGCCCAGCTTGTCGGTGATCGCCTTCGCGATGTGGCGTGACCTTTCCAGCGCCGCCTTCGACATCGGCTGCGGCTGCCAAGACTCCACATAGTCCCCGTCGACCTGCACGTGCCCGATCGGATCGCAGAACGCCGTCCCGCCGGCATGCCGCACGGTCAGCAGCGTGATCTCGAAGTCGAATTTGATCTCGGACTCGACGATCACGCGGGCTTGGCGGACGCGCCCCGCCGCCATCGCATAGTCCCAAGCCTTCGCGACCTGATCGCGATCCTTGATCTTCGACTGCCCCTTGCCCGATGAGGACATCACGGGCTTCACAAAACACGGATACCCGACCCCGCCGTCAATCGCCGTCTGCAACTCCTCCAGCGACGAACAGAACGCATAGCGCGACGTCGGCAGCCCGCACTCTTCGGCGGCCAAGCGGCGAATGCGCTCGCGGTTCATCGTGACATGCGCCGCATTCGCCGTCGGA
This sequence comes from Alphaproteobacteria bacterium, assembly GCA_016792645.1. Lineage (GTDB taxonomy): Bacteria > Pseudomonadota > Alphaproteobacteria > Micropepsales > Micropepsaceae > SZUA-430. Next base: position 2,339 of record JAEUMM010000020.1, read on the forward strand.
ATGACGCGCGCCAGACCATCGGCCTCGATCCGCACCAATTCGTCGGTCGCAATAGCCTCGATCTCCGGCACAACGAGATGCGGCCGTTCCTTGAGAACGAGATCCCGCACCGCCTTCGCGTCCGTCATGTCGATGACATGCGCGCGATGCGCCACCTGCTGCCCCGGCGCGTTCGCATACCGGTCGACGGCGATCACCTCGACGCCCAACCGCTGCAGCTCAATCACAACCTCTTTGCCGAGCTCGCCCGAGCCCAGCATCATGACCTTGGTGGCCGACGGCGAAAGCGGCGTTCCGATGCGCATGAACCTATTCCCAGTGATCGTCGTCCTTCAGGGCGCGGTAGTAATCCCAAGCGGCCCACCCCGCAAAGATCAACCCCGCCAAAATCGACCCCAGCCAGATCCATTGCACGATGTGCCTGGGGATACCGAACAGATCCTCGAGCCACACGACCGCAATGCCGATGAAAACGGCAATGGCCCCCAGCAGCGCGCCGCGAATGACCCGCATCGGCTATGCCGTCGGGTAGATCGCGGTGAAGGCATCGAACACCGCCTTACGGTCGCTCGGTCCGTCTTGCAGCACCAGCGCATCGTTGTGCAAGACAACACCCGGCGACACGCTACGCGCAAAGATATGCGACGTCGGTACCGCCCAGCCGGGATCGTCGAGCGTGCCGACCGCGATGATGACAAGCTGGGGCGCACTCAACGGCTCATGCCACATGCGAACACCGCACACCGCGCAGCGCACGATGTCAATCTCGTTGCCGGAATCCGCACGCTTGCGATAACGGTCAAGCGCGCCCTTCTCATGCACGAACCCATCGCGCGGCGCCAAGACCATGAGCAGGTTCGTGGCCCCCGTCAGCTTCTTGCAGTCGACGCAGTGGCAGGCATTCACCGCCATCGGCCGCGCGTTCAACGTGTAACGCGCGGCGCCACACAAACAGCCGCCGTGATAAGGCGGCGCCGGAATGGGCGGCCGCTTCATCAGTTCTTCGCCTGATCGACCAGCTTGTTCTTCCCGATCCACGGCATCATCGCGCGCAGCTTCGTGCCCACCTCTTCGATCTGATGCTGAGAGAGATTGGCGCGCGTAGCCTTAAAACTCGCCTGCCCCGCCTTGTTCTCAAGCACCCAATCGCGCGCGAACTTGCCCGACTGAATATCGCTGAGCACACGCTTCATCTCCGCCTTCGTCTGTTCGGTGATGATGCGCGGACCCGTGACGTACTCGCCGTACTCGGCCGTGTTCGAAATCGAGTAATTCATGTTCGCGATCCCGCCCTCGTAGATGAGATCGACGATCAGCTTCACCTCGTGCAGGCATTCGAAGTACGCCATCTCCGGCGCATAGCCCGCCTCGACCAGCGTCTCGAACCCGCCGCGGATCAACTCGACCAACCCGCCGCAGAGCACCACCTGCTCGCCGAACAAGTCGGTCTCGCACTCTTCGCGGAACGTCGTCTCGATGATGCCCGCGCGTCCGCCGCCAATAGCGCTGGCATACGAAAGCCCGATCTCCTTCGCATTGCCCGAAGCGTCCTGATGGATCGCGATCAGACACGGCACGCCGCCGCCTTTCTGATATTCCGAACGCACCGTGTGCCCAGGCCCCTTCGGCGCCACCATAAAGATGTCGAGGTCGGCCCGCGGCTCGATCAAACGGAAATGCACGTTGAAACCGTGCGCAAACATCAACGCCGCGCCCTGCTTCATATTCGTATGCAGCGATTGCTTATAGATGTCGGCCTGCAGCTCGTCCGGCGTCACCATCATCATGACGTCCGCCCACTTCGCAGCGTCCGGCACATCCATCACCTTGAAGCCCATCGCCTCGGCCTTCTTCGCCGACGCACCGGGCCGCAAAGCCGCTACAACCTCTTTCGCGCCCGAATCGCGCAGGTTCAACGCATGCGCGTGCCCCTGACTACCGAAGCCGATAATCGCAATCTTCTTGCCTTTGATCAGGCTGACATCCGCATCGCGGTCATAGTAGACGCGCATCACCGTCTCCGTGTTGGAAGGATAGAGTTCAACTGAAAATTGCCAGAACCAAGGGAGCGAGCCGCGGCGTGACGAGCCTCACTTGCGGACTCCCCCCACGCACCCGATTTGACGAAGCAGGCCGGCCAGTGGCCAACGGCCGACTGGGCAGCAACGGTCGCTTTCGCGTTCCGCCAGCCGGAGGCGACCTTGAGGCGGGGACCAGCGGCGCGGAGGCTCACATCGCCTCCGCGCCGCGGCTAATCGCAACAACCCCGGTCCGTGAAACTTCAACCAGCCCCAGCGGCTTCATAAGATCAACGAACGCGTCGATCTTCTGCTGCGCGCCGGTCAACTCGAACACAAAACTCGAATGCGTGGTGTCGATCACCCGCGCGCGAAACACCTCGGACACGCGCATAGCTTCGACGCGCTTGTCGCCGGTCCCCGCAACCTTGACCAGCGCCATCTCGCGCTCGATCCCCGGCCGCTCAGTCGACAGATCGACGACCTTATGCACCGGCACAAGCCGTTCCAGCTGATGGCGAATTTGCTCGATCACTTCGGGCGTGCCCGACGTTACGATCGTAATGCGCGAGGTGTGATCGAGGTGATCGACCTCGGCCACCGTCAAACTCTCGATATTGTAGCCGCGTCCGGAGAATAGCCCGATGACGCGCGCAAGAACGCCCGCCTCGTTGTCGACGAGCACGGCCAGGGTCGTGCGGATTTCCGCATCCTTCTTGTCGACCAGGAAGTACGCGGACCCGGGTTGCTTCGTCATCAGACCAACACCTTTCCGGCTTCGCTGACCGTGGGCTCGTCGACGCCGTCGCCCAAGATCATCTCGTTGTGCGCAGCGCCCGATGGGATCATCGGGAAGCAGTTCTCGTGCTGGTCGACGACACAGTCGAACAACACCGGCCGCTTCACGTCGATCATCTCTTTGATCTTGTCGTCAAGCTCATCCGGCCGCGTCGCACGAATGCCCACAGCCCCGTAGGCTTCGGCAAGCTTCACAAAGTCCGGCAGCGCCTCCGAATACGAATGCGAATACCGCCCGCCATGCAGCAACTGCTGCCACTGCCGCACCATGCCCATGTAACGGTTGTTCAAGATGAAGATCTTGATCGGCAACTCATACTGAACCGCCGTTGAAATCTCCTGCATCGTCATCTGCACGGACGCTTCGCCGGCGATATCGACGACCAGGGCATCCGGATGCGCGATCTGAATGCCGACGGCCGCCGGCAGCCCATACCCCATCGTTCCCAAACCGCCCGACGTCATCCACCGGTTCGGCTGCTCGAACTTATAGAACTGCGCCGCCCACATCTGATGCTGCCCGACCTCGGTCGAGATGTAAGTGTTGCGCCCCTTGGTCAGTTCATACAGCCGCTCGACCGCGTACTGAGGTTTGATCACCTCTTTCGAAGGCTTGTAGGCGAGACAATTGCGCGCCCGCCACCCGTCGATCTGCATGTTCCAGCCGCTCAATGCCGCACG
>JAEUMM010000034.1 GCA_016792645.1 Alphaproteobacteria bacterium
CGCGGCGCGAAGCGAAGCTCCAGGCACGGCGTTTCGGCCAGCGTGCGGGCGCGGAAGGCGCCGTGCGCGCGGCTGAGGCGGGAAATCGACGGGTCGAGCCGCACAATGGCCCCAGAGGCCAGCGTAGCCGCGTCGACTCCCGGCAGCTTTGGGAGAGCCCCGATCGTCAATTTGACGTGTGCGGGCTCTACGGGGGCTCCGGTGACCAGGTCGCGCGGCGGTGGGCGGCGAAGGCCCGTCAGCAGGTCGCGGTGGCGGTCGTGCGGCAGCGTCGAGATCACCAGCGGCGCGCGCAGCGTCGTGCCGTCGTCAAGCACCACCGCCTGCACGGCGTCACGCTCGGCGGCGAGCTGCTTCACGTTCGCCGAAAAGCGGACGTCGGCGTTGTTGTAAAACTTCAGCAGTGCGAGGAGCGCGCGGCGCAGTTCGGTCTTGCCGCCGGCGACATAGCGGTGACCTGCGTCGGGGGCGATGGCCGCCAGAAGCGATTGGCGTGTCAGCAAGGCGCCGGATGCCGGTGCGAGCGGCGAGGCGCCCGTCCCCATGATCGCGCCTTGGGCCCAGATCCCTTTCAGCAGATCGTTGTCGAAGGCTTCGTCGAGCAGGCGCGCGAGCGATGTGGCGCGGAAGAACATGTGGTCGCCGGGTGGCGCGTCGGCGGTCGACGCTGCGGTGAGCCAGGTCGAGACGGCTTGCTCGCCGGCGGGTGCGGCGGCGCGGATGATGCGGGCGTAGAAGGCTGCGAGTGCTTCGGCGTCGCGCGGCGCGATCGTAGCGATCGCCGCCTCGGCCGCGCGGCGGTCGGGCCAGAGGATGAGCGCACGTTCGCCGGCAATGCCGACGACGGCAGGTGCGGCGGCGAAGCGCAAGCCTTGGCCGCCGAGGTCGAGCGCTCGCGCCACGGCCACGCTGATGACGGCGTCGGCGCCCTCGCCCATCGGCGCGGCTTCGCCTTCGCGCTCCACCACCGTGACGGCGCGGCCCTGCTTGGCCAAGGCGGCTGCGGCGACAAGACCTTCGACGCCCGCGCCAATCACGACGGCATCGAGGCGATCAAGCGCCATACGGAACTCGTGTCATCGAACTCTTTTGGACCCAGGGGGCTTGGGTTTTCGCCCGCCCTCTACTCTAGGACGCGCGCTGTTCAGTAAAGCCTAACCGGCCAGGTGATTGGAAGGTAAAGGGATGATTAATCGTTCAGGTTCGCCGAGTCGGTGACGCCAATTACTCCCCTCGCCCGCCCTTGGGCGGGAGAGGGGCCGGGGGTGAGGGTGGGCGTTTCGCGAGCTCAGCGTTCGTTGCGGGTTCTCGCTTCGTGGGCGATAGCTTCAGCGAGCGTGTTCACATCGGCGGATTCGTTCTCAATGTCGTAGCGTACGATGTCGAAACCTGTTGTTTTGAGTTCGCGTTCGCGGGCCGCGTCATCAGCTTTCCGGAACTGGTGCCAATAACCGTCGATTTCAATCAGCAGCCGCGCCTCTAAACAGGCGAAGTCGACGACGTAAGGACCGACCGGATGTTGGCGGCGGAATTTTAGACCAAAGGAGCGGCGGTTGCGGAGTTCGCGCCAGAGTCGGCGTTCGAGATCGGTCTCGCGTTGTCGCAGCCGACGTGCTGCCGGAACATTTTTTTGTTCACGCATAAACCGATTTTGCTGCGCACCATCAAGATTGCCAAGGCCGAGCTTGTTCGTCGCCCACCCTCACCCCCGGCCCCTCTCCCGCCCGAGGGCGGGCGAGGGGTGAAGAAAGAGGCAACGCCAACAACCTCGTCGGAGTGCTACCTGCTCGGAACAGGTGAGGGTTCTAGGGTCAGTAGGTAGTCTTCGGAGGATGTGCAGGGGTTGGCGGTTTTGGCGGTGGCGCAGCTGATGCGGAATTTTGTTTGGTGGGTGGCGACGGCTGAGGCGGTTAGGCCGCAGACTTCGCGGCATGTTGCGCCCGCGGATTGCAACATCACTTTCAGCGTTTCGCGGTAGTTCGCCGGTAGCGCGCTGCTAAGTTGCGCGCGCGTTTTGTCGACTTCAGCTGCGGTGTAAATGATCGTGTAGCCCACGGTCAGGAGCGCGGTCGCCAACAATACGGCCAGCGCCCAACGAGAAAGCAAGTCGAGATCGTTGGTCGATCGTGATTGCGTGCGCATGGTTGCCTCCTTTTTCTGAGGGCAACCTAAGCGGCTGTGCATAGCGGTTCGATGCGAGATGCGCGGCGCAAATGTAAAGGTTCTGCAAGCCGCAGCTGATCTTTACGTCTTCCTTATATTCGCGCCTGCCTTTCGACCTCGAAACATTGCACGCGCCCGGTTAGTTCTCGCATCGGTTACAGAGCGGTTTCGAGGAGCGCCCCATGCCCAGTCCGGACATCTTCATGTTGATCGTCGGCGTCGGTTTCTTTGCCGCGATGTGGATCTACGTCGCGCTGTGTTCGCGGGCCTAAGGGAGACGATGACGATGCTTGATTTGGTTCTTGGCGGCGGTGTCGCCGTGATCATCTTGGTCTATCTGCTCTACGCGCTCATGCGGCCCGAACAGCTCTAACCGCATCGCGCATCACGGGACATTCAACCATGACTTTTATCGGCTGGCTCC
>JAEUMM010000073.1 GCA_016792645.1 Alphaproteobacteria bacterium
TTAGACCGCGAGAGCCGCGTCGCGAATTTGCGCCTGCACGCGCACATTGCCTTGCCACGTGTCGGTCTTGATCGACGCAGCCACGTGTAACGATCTCCCTTTGGCGCCGAGCAGCAGCGCGCCGAGTTCGCTCTGCAACGCCCGGAAGGCTATGCCTTGCACACGCCCGCCGTCGGAACCCGTAAACACGCACCGCACGTGGTTCTCACCTACGACCGCGGCGTTCACGACACGCAAATTCGGAAACACGAACAGCGGCTCCGAATTCCCCGCGCCATATGGCCCGCAGCGCGCGATGAGATCGCACAACTCCACCGTGGCGCCCGCCGCGGCCAGCGCACCGTCGATGGTGAACGTCGCCCCATCTGTCGACGCGTCGCAATCGCCCTCCAGCCGCGCGGAAAGAAAATCCGCAAGCGCAGGCACCTGCGCCGGCAACACGGTCAACCCCGCCGCCATCGCGTGCCCGCCGCCGTTGATCAACAGCCCCGCCTCACGCGCCGCAACGATCGCCGTGCCCATATCGACGCCGTTCAACGAACGGCCGGAGCCCTTGCCCACGCCGTCGTTGATCGCGATGACGATCGCGGGCTTCCCGTAACGCTCCTTCAATCGTCCCGCGACGATGCCGATCACACCGGGGTGCCACCCCTCCCGCGCGACGACCAATACGCGCGCACCACGCAGCGCGGCGTCGCCCTCAACCATGGAAATCGCTTCGTCGAGCGCGGCTTGCTCGATCTGCCGCCGCTGCTGGTTCAGCACGTCCAGCTCCTGCGCGATTTCTTGCGCCTCGGCAGGGTCATCCGTCGACAACAGCCGCGCACCCAGGTCGCACCGCCCGACGCGCCCGCCGGCATTCACGCGCGGCCCCAAGACGAAACCCAAATGATAAGGCTCGACCGCGCCCTTCAAACCGCCGACAGCCATCAAAGCGGCGATACCGGCAGGCGGCGCGTTCATCGTCTCAAGCCCCTTGGTCACAAACGTCCGATTGAGGCCCTTCAACGGCACGACATCGGCGACCGTCCCCAGCGCAACCAGGCTCAACCACTGCCGCAAGTCTGGCGCGGGACGCGTCGCAAACCACCCGCTCTCGCGCAACACGCGGTTCGTCGCCACGCACAGCATGAACGCGACGCCCACGGCCGCCAGTTGCCCCAAGCCCGAGGTATCCTCATGCCTGTTGGGATTCACGATCGCAAACGCAGGCGGCAGCGCCTCACCCGGCAGATGGTGGTCGCAAACGACGACATCCGCCCCCGCGTCGCGCGCAGCCGCAAGCGCCTCGTGCGCCTGCGTTCCGCAATCGACGGTGACGATGACCTTCGCGCCCTCGCGCGCAAGCTTCGTCATCGCGCCGACGTTTGGCCCGTACCCCTCGCTCAGACGGTCCGGAATATAGATGGCAGGCGCAGCACCCACAGCGCGAAAGAACCGCGCGAGCAGCGCCGACGACGTCGCACCGTCGACGTCATAGTCGCCGAAGATCGCAATCCCCTCACCCGCGCGCACCGCATCGGCCAACCGCCGCGCCGCGCGATCCATATCGGCGATGATGCTGGGGTCCGGCAGATCGGCCTTCAGCGTCGGATTGAGATAACCCTCAGCGGCATCAAGAGAGATCCCGCGCGACGCCAACAAACGGCCGACGATCTCACCCGTCTTCAGCCTCTGTGCAATCGCCAGCGCCGCCGAAGGATCAAACGGACGCTCAACCCAACGCCGCCCCAACGCCGAGCGCGCGACGCCCAGAAACGCGCGCTCGCCATCGGCCACGTCCGGCGAAGGACCCAAAGGTGAAATTTGTGCGCGCTGCAGACTCATGGGCAGCGAGTCTCGCAGAAACGCCAGCGCAAATCTCACGAATCCAAGCACGGCACCCACGTCATCCCCACCGCAATAGCGGCGGAGATCCCAAACCACGGGCTTTCACGTACGTCAGTTCGGCTTGATCCCGTGCCGCGCCTTGATCCATCGCACCGTGCGGGTCTTGGACCGCATCACGATCGTATGGCTGGTCATGAACTCGCCGACTTTGTGAATGCCTTCCAGCATCGACCCGTTGGTCACGCCCGTCGCTGCGAACATCACGTCGCCCGACGCCAGATCCAGCGTCTTGTACTTCCTGTTGAAGTCGGTAATGCCGATACGCGCCGCTCGCGACCGCTCGTCGTCGTTGCGGAACACAAGCCGCGTTTGAATCTGTCCGCCGACGCAGCGCAACGCCGCCGCCGCAAGCACGCCTTCAGGCGCACCGCCCTGTCCCATATAGATGTCGATCCCCGTCTCCGGATCGCTGCAGTGAATAACGCCCGCGATATCGCCGTCCGAGATCAAATGGATCGAGGCCCCGGTGTCGCGCACCTTGGTGATCAATTCCGCATGCCGTGG
>JAEUMM010000097.1 GCA_016792645.1 Alphaproteobacteria bacterium
GACGACATCCCCCGCCTGACCCCCGACAAGCGCAACGAGGCCAAACGCTTCGTCACCTTGATCGACACGCTCTACGACCGCGGGGTGAAGTTCGTCTGCTCGGCCGCAGCCGAGCCCGCCACGCTCTATCTTGAAGGCGACGGCGCCTTCGAGTTTGAGCGCACGTCGTCGCGCCTCATCGAAATGCAGACGCCCGCCTATCTCGCGCGCGCGCCGAAAACCCGCGCATAAAAAAAGCGCCCGATCTCTCGGGCGCTTCGCAGATCTTCTGCGCGAAACCTACGGCTGCGCGATCGGATAGAGCGGCGCCGGCCCCGACGTTGCAGGCGCGGCGGCCTCGCTCGGCGCCGTCGACGGTACATAGGTCGCGACGGGTGCAGGCGAAGACGGCATCGGCGCCGCGGGAATATCGCCCGGCACATGAACCGGCGAAGCCGCGATCAAATCCGGCATCGTCGACGATGCGAGGTCGGCCTCGCGAGCCGGCGGCTGATAGACGTCTTGCTCTTTCGGCGCTGCGGGCTCGGTGCGCTTGCGGCGGACTTGCTTCGGTTTCTCGACCGCAACCTCTTCGACCACCGTTTCGGTCACGGGGGCAAGCTCGACCGGCGTCGGCTTGGTGCGCGGACGCGAAGCGTCCAACTGCGGCTCGACCGCAGCGAACGCCACCGGCTGCGCCTGATTCAACACCGCCAGCGGCGACGGCACCGTCGCCGAACGCGCCGGAAGCGCGACCACGGTCGAAGCGTCGTCCTCAATGGCGCTGGGCTCGGCGCTCGCCGTATCGATCGACGCCGCGCTGATCATCGGCTGCAGTTGCAGGATGACGACCGGCTCACCGTGTACGAGCTTCGACGTCACCGGCGCGCTGCTGCCGGTCAGCGTGATCAGCGGACCACCTTGCCCGTTTTCCTTCGCGGCCTTGAGCGGTGCGGTGAGTGCAACTTCTTCGATCGCCGGCTGATCAAGCGGCAGATCCGCCGCGGCCGTCGTCGTTGCTTTCTTCTCGGCTTTCGGTGCCGCGGCGTTCACGACCGGACGCACCGGCGCCGAAGCCGTCTGGCTGGCCGTTTCGCCGTCTGCGATGTCGGCCGCGTTCGTGCCGGCGGGAAGGAAAGCGAGAGACTCCGACGACAGCGACCCGGTCGCCAGCGCCGCGACGTCGATCGTCTGCGTCGCGGTGTTCGTGCGCGCCAGCTGACGTTCGTTCTCTTCTTTTGCTTTTTGCGTTTTGATTTCGGCCCAGAGGCGGTCGGGGGTCGATTCGTTTTCGCCCATGCCCACGCCCGACGCCATATACTTCGGCGCGGCATAGATGATGGTGCCGTCGGCGTCGATACGTTCGATGAAGATGCCGTGGAAATCGTCGCGCGTGGCCAGAGAGCCGGGCACTTCGCAGATGTCGCGGTCAGCGCGCATCAAACCTTCGGAGAAGCGGCAGTCCTTACCGGTGACCAGCGAAGCGGCGTGTTCGCCGAGGTCGGCGCCGGTGAAGATGGTCGAAGCAAACCCGGCGTAGGAAGAGATGGAGCTGAGGGTGACTCCGGCGATGGTGCCGGCGCATCCACCCAACATGGTGGTCGAGAGAAGAATTCCAGCAAGCGCGACTGGACGCATGAACCAACTCCACTTTTTACGCTACGAACCCGGACCGCGCTTCCCCCGAACCGTGGGGACCGGATGCGCCGTATGGTGACAGTTAACGGACTGCAACTTTGATGCCGCACCGTACATCGAAAGGTATGGTGAAGCAATATTAGAGTTGACAGTGGTGCATAAATCACATGCACACGCTCCGCTTGTGTGCTTGCGATTGAGTCGGCACATGCGCTACCCGTGCCGCGTTAAGTTAATCGAAACTATTCACCTTCACGCCGACGACACGAACGTGCTGTGCCGTCGTCGCACAACCTGAAAATCGAGAAAGAACCAAAATGGCTCGCAAGAAAATTGCATTGATCGGCGGCGGACAAATCGGCGGCACGCTCGCCCATCTCATCGGCTTGAAGGAATTGGGCGACGTCGTGCTCTTCGACATCGTCGAAGGCCTGCCGCAAGGAAAGTCGCTGGATATCGCGCAATCGGGCCCGGTCGATGGTTTCGACGCGCAATTTAAGGGGACACAATCCTACGCCGACATCGCGGGCAGCGACGTGGTCATCGTCACCGCCGGCGTGCCGCGCAAACCTGGCATGAGCCGCGACGACCTCCTCGGCATCAACCTCAAGGTGATGGCTGCCGTCGGCGAAGGCTTGAAGCAGCACGCCAAAGACGCCTTCGTCATCTGCATCACCAACCCGCTTGATGCGATGGTGTGGGCGCTACGCGAATTCTCCGGCTTGCCGCACAACAAGGTCGTCGGCATGGCTGGCGTTCTTGACAGCGCCCGCTTCCGTCACTTCCTGGCGGACGAGTTCAAAGTATCTGTGGAAGACGTGACCGCGTTCGTCCTGGGCGGGCATGGGGACACGATGGTTCCCCTGACGCGCTTCTCCACCGTCGCCGGCATTCCGCTGACGGAACTCGTGAAGATGGGTTGGATCAAGCAAGAGCGCCTCGATCAGATCGTCCAGCGCACCCGCGACGGCGGCGCTGAGATCGTGGGCCTCCTGAAAACGGGCTCCGCCTTCTACGCTCCCGCGACGTCCGCGATCGCGATGGCCGAAAGCTACCTCAAGGACAAGAAGCGCATCCTCCCCTGCGCCGCCCACGTGAACGGCGAGTTCGGCTTGAAAGATATCTACGTCGGCGTTCCGTGCGTCATCGGCGCCAAGGGCGTCGAGAAAGTCATCTCGCTCAACCTCCTGCCGGACGAACAAGCGATGCTGCAAAAGTCGGTCGACTCCGTGAAAGGCCTCGTCGACGCCTGCAAGAAGCTCGAACCGAAGCTCGGTTGATAACGAAGACGGGGGCGTGGGAAAACGAGCCATGAACATTCCCACGCTCTCGACCGACCGCATCGTCCTGCGCGCCTTTCGCGAAGACGACACACCGGCGCTCGCTAAGCTGCACAGCGACGCCGAACTCGTACGCTATCTAGGATCCGGTCGTCCGGAGCCCAGCCTCGGCAAGGCTTGGGACTACATCGCGCTCCACACCGGCCATTGGGCGCTGAAGGGTTGCGGCAAGTGGGCCTTGGCCGATGCGAAGACCGACGAACTCATCGGTCGCGTCGGCTACATCGATTGTCCGTATGAATGGCCTGGCCTCGAACTGGGCTGGGTCGTCGCGCGCGAACTTTGGGGCAAGGGCTACGCGAGTGAAGCCGCAGTCCTCGCGCTCGACTGGGGCTTCAGGACCCTCGGCCGTGACGAGATCATCAGCATCATCCACCCGGACAACACACGCTCCGCCCGCGTCGCCGAGCGCCTGGGCGAGAGGCTCGTCCGCTCCTGGACCACGCCCAGCGACGTGACCTTGGGCATATACGCGATAACCCGTGACGAATGGCACGCCGCGCGCAGGCCGCGCTCTTGATTTGGGTTGCGCGCCGGGGTCCGATAGGCGAAACGAATAAAACGGAAACGCCATGGACCTCGCCCTCTCCCCCGCCGACGAAGCCTTCCGGTCGGAAGTGCGCCGCTTTCTCGATGAGAAGCTGACGCCCGATCTGCGCGAAGCGGGCAAGAAGACGGGCGGCGTCCTCACCGATCCGCCGGCAACGGCAAAGTGGCACAAGGCGCTCTACGAAAAAGGCTGGCTCGCCCCCGCCTGGCCGAAAGAATACGGCGGCCCGGGTTGGACCGAGATGCAGCGCTACATCTTCTCATCCGAATGTTCGTCGGCCAACGCACCGATCCTCGCCAACTTCGGCACCCGCATGTGCGGCCCCGTCCTCATGAAGTTCGGCTCGGCGGAGCAAAAGGCGTTCTATCTCCCGCGCATCCTCAAGGGCGACGACTACTGGTGCCAAGGCTATTCCGAGCCCGGCTCCGGCTCCGACCTCGCGTCGCTGCAGATGAAGGCCGTGCGCGACGGCGACCACTATGTTCTCAACGGCACGAAGATCTGGACCACCCACGCGCACTTCGCGAACCGCATGTTCTGCCTCGTGCGCACCTCGAACGCCGGCAAGCCGCAGGAAGGCATCACGTTCCTGTTGCTTGAAACCTCGACGCCGGGGTTTAGCGTCCGTCCCATCATCACGATGGCCGGCGACCACGAAGTGAACCAGTGCTTCTTCGACAACGTCCGCGTGCCCGTCGCCAATCGCGTCGGCGAAGAAGGCCAAGGCTGGACGATCGCGAAATACCTGCTCGAATTCGAACGCGGCAACGCCTACGCCGCCGCCCTGCAATCGAAGTTCAACGCGGTCAAGAAGGCCGCACAAATCGAACGCAGCGACGGCGGCGCGTTGGCGGACGACGAAACCTTCAAGCGCAAACTCACCGAAGCCGAAATCGAACTCCAAGGCCTGATGGTGACCGAGCACCGCGTCATGTCGCAGCTCGCCCAAGGCCAAAACCCCGGCCCCGCCTCGTCGCTCCTAAAGGCGCGCGGCACCGAGATGGGCCAGCGCATCACCGAACTCAGCATCGAAGCACTGGCGTTCTACATCGCCCCCTTCGAACCCGAAGCCCGCAAACAAGGCGCGAACGTCAAACCCGTCACGCCCGACCACGGCCTCGTCTTCATGCCGCAATACCTCAACTCGCGCGCCGCCACGATCTACGGCGGCTCGTCCGAGGTCCAGCGCAACATCATGTCCAAGCTGATCTTGGGGATCTGATCCGGCATGGCGACGCGCAACCAGTGGCACGAGATCGAACTGCCGGTGAAGCCGGAAGTCGTGTTCAATCTCTTACTGTCGCCCAAAGCCATTCGCGGCCGCTGGGATCAAGTCGGCGCCATCATCACCGAACTCGACGGCCTCTGGGTCTTCGCCTGGGGCGAACGCGAAAGCGATCCCGACTACGTGACGGGTGCCCGCATCAAATCCTTCAGCGCCCCGCAACGCGTGATCCTGGCCTACGAATACGCCCGCTCGCGCGCCGGCATGCTGCCCTTCGCCTCCGCGATGACGGCCGAATTCACGATCCAAAAGATCGCCACGGGCTCGGTCCTGCGCGTGACGCAAACGGGCTTCCCGCCCCAAGGCCAATCCGACGGCTTCTACGAAGCCTGCGGCCAAGGCTGGCGCGCCGCCCTCCAAGGCATCGGCACCATCCTCACCCCGCCGCCGACAAAGCGCTAGGATCACCGCCCCTCGAACTTTGGTTCGCGTTTCTCGAAGAACGCCTTCACGCCCTCGCGCACGTCTTGTGTCGGGTTCGCGACCATCACCGACAACGCGGCATCGCTCAGCGAATGGTCGAGCGACGTCGTCAGCCCGCGCACCATCATCGCTTTCGCCAGCCGCACGGCGAGCGGCGCGCGTGCGGCTAACGCCCGCGCAAAAGCCAACGTGCGTGCCTCCAGCTCTCCCGCGGGCACGACTTCCGTCACAAGCCCCAGATCGAACGCCGTCTTCGCGTCATAAACTTCCGCCAGCATCGTCATCTTCAGCGCGCGATCCAAACCCATCGCGCGCGGAAACAGCCAAGCCCCGCCCTCGTCCGGCAGCAACCCGAACTTCCCCGACGTGTCGCCGAGCTTCGCGCTATCGGCCGCAATCCGGAAATCGCACGCCAGCGCCAAGGTCAACCCGCCCGCCACCGCGGGCCCGTTGATCATCGCAATGACCGGCTTGTCGATCCGGTGCAGCGCTTGGATCACGCGATGCATCCCATCCCGCATCTCGCGCGCGTGGCTGAGTTGCGACTTCATCAAGTCGCCGTGCGCGTCGTCCGCCCCCGACACGTCGCCGCCCGCGCAAAACCCGCGCCCCTCGCCGGTGATGACCAGCACCCGCAACGCATCGTCGCGCCAATAGGTCTCGACGGCGCGCACAACCTCCTCGCACAACCGCGTCGTATACGCGTTCAGCTGCTTCGGCCGCGCCAGCGTGATGCGCGCGATGGCCGCCTCCGGCCGGTCGAATCTGATGTCGTGGAACGCCTCGCCCATTGCGCCTCTCCTTCGTTGTGCGCTTAGCTTGGCCCACAAAATCATTGGAGGAAACCGCCCATGTCGACCTACGAGGACATCCTCTACGACGTGAAGGACCACATCGCCGTCATCACGCTGAACCGCCCGGACAAGCTCAACGCCTGGACGGCGCCCATGCAGGCCAGCGTCAAGCGCGCGGTGGTCGACGCGGCGAACGACGACAATGTCCGCGTGATCGTCGTGACAGGGGCGGGCAGGGGCTTCTGCGCCGGCGCCGACATGGGCAACCTCCAGCAAATCCGTCCGGAGAAATGGAACGAACGCGAGCTCGCCCGCACCGACAACGAAGTCGAGCCGCCGAAATCAAACTTAGGGCCGGACGTCGGCGACCTCTACGGCGGCCGCTTCGGCTACCTGATGTCGATCAGGAAGCCCGTCATCGCCGCCATCAACGGCCCCTGCGCCGGCATCGGCCTCGTCTTCACGCTCTATTGCGACCTGCGCTTCGCGGCGTCGGAGGCAAAGTTCACAACTTCCTTCGCGCAGCGCGGCTTGATCGCGGAACACGGCATCTCATGGCTCCTGCCGCGCATCACCGGAACCGCACACGCGCTCGACCTCTTATTCTCCGCGCGAAAATTCTCGGCGGAGGAGGCCGGCCGCATCAATCTCGTCAACCGTGTCTTCCCGCAAGACAAGTTCCTGCCCGCCGTCCTGGACTACGCCAAGCAACTCGCCGACACCGTAAGCCCGCGCGCCATGGCCGTGATGAAGGCGCAAGTCTGGAAGGCGCTCTACCAAGACCTCAACGACGCGATCGCGATCGGCGACGCCGAGATGCAAAAAAGTTTCGCCACCGAAGACTTCAAAGAAGGCGTCGCCCACTTCGTGGAGAAACGCGCACCGCGGTTCACCGGCCGCTGACGCATTCAACCCAGTGGGTTCTCTCGAACCAGCGCGACCAGACTTGTTACGGCGCCGATCGCCATTGCGACGGCAAACCCCGCCAACACGAACAAATAGATGCCAGCGGCCCAAGGCAAGGCGGCGACCAGCCATCCGCTCATGCCGCTCATCGCGAGAAAGAACACGAACAGTTCGTAGTTGCGGGCAGCGACCCACGATCCGCGGATGAGGATCGCGAGCCACAGCAGCGCGACAATCGCTCCTGCGAAAAGAAGTGGAGGTTCGACCATGCGAGCACCACGCGACCAATGATCGAACAATAGTCGAAACTTGCGAGGGCTGTCACGAGAGGCGGGCGCCTGACTTTGCCCCATTCTCGTCGTGATTTGGCCACATTAAGGCGGCGGCATACGCGGGAGTCTGAACCAAGGGGAGCGCTCCGCGAATGACCTGGCTCTTTTTTCTGATCTTCCTCGGCGTTTTCGGCTATCAGCAGTACTTCACGCCGCCGCCGACCGACGTGGACCAACGTTTCTTGACGAACGCGCTGGTCGTTCTTTCGATCACCGTGATCGCGCCGTTCTTCGTCTCGTATCTTTTCACCCGCGCGACGCAGATGACCGGCCGTGTTCCTGCGATCTTGCTGGGCTTCATTTCGGCGATCGGCCTGTCCGTCTTCGGCTACTGGATCGTCTGGAAATATTTCAGCGGGCTGTCGCTTCAGCCCGTCCCCGTCGAGACCGCGCTGCAAATGGGCCTAATCCCCGGCGTGATCATGGGCGTGATCCTGGCAACGGACAGCCTGTTCCGCCGCGCTTGAGCGTTGGGATTGCCTGCGAAACTGTGCCGGTCGTCACGACATGCCGCATCGTGACGGCCGAGCGTCCGCCGTTCATCTGGTGTACAGTTCGTGCCGTCTCGAATAGGGCCGATCAACGGCTTATGCGTATGGGAGGACACTATGGCTGAGCGCAGTTCGTCATCGCGCTGGACCCATTTCTTGATGATGCTGCCGTTCTTTCTGATCGGTATCGCCATCCCGGTCTATTTCTACGGCTTCTCCGGCGACGGTCCGGCGGTCGCGCCGACAAGCGCCGTCGAAGCACAGGACCGGCGTTTCGGCCCTGCACGCGACAGCAGCATCGTCCGCGCCACGCGCGACGCCTTCGACGGCCCGGCGCGGGATTATGGCGATCGCGGCGGCTCGCCCTTGCTGATCAAGCTCGGTCTGCTCGCAGGTCTCTTCGTTGTGGGCTTCGTCGTCGTACGCATCCTTATCAGCGCTTTTGCGGGGATGGCCGGCGCCGTCGGAAGCTTCCTCGTGCACAAAGCGGCGGGCCCGATGTTCATGGGCTTCCTCGCTGTGGGCTCGACCTGGGGCATTCATGAAACCGTCGCCGCGCAGTTCGGGATGACCTGGGCCGCAGCGACAATCGCCATCACCGCAGCCATCGCCACGCTCTTCGCGCTGGCCGGGGTCCGCATCCGCTAAAGCCCACCTGAGACCTAAGGGAACGCGCCTTTTTACGCAGGCGCTTCCCGTTGCGGGCGATGAGCCTCGCCGCTATACCAGCGAGCCCAAATCAGGCGGCTGTTCATGCAGCCGCATCTGAAACGGAACGTCCGCTTTTCCAGGGGCAAGCGGGCGGTCGCGCCAGAACGCTAGGTCCGAAATGAACATCCACGAATATCAAGCCAAAGCCGTCCTCAAAGAGTTCGGCGTGCCCGTCCCGCGCGGCATTCCCGCCTTCACGGTCGACGAAGCGGTGAAAGCCGCAAACGATCTCGGCGGCCCGGTCTGGGTGGTGAAATCTCAAATCCATGCCGGCGGACGCGGCAAGGGCGGCGGCGTCAAGGTCGTGAAGTCGATCGACGGCGTCAAATCCGAAGCGGCCCGTATGCTGGGCATGACCCTCGTCACGCATCAGACAGGCCCGCAAGGCCGCGTCGTGAAGCGCCTCTACATCGAAGAAGGCGCAGGCATCGCGCGCGAACTCTACTTCTCCATGCTGGTCGATCGCGAAACCTCGCGTATCGCCTTCATCGCCTCGACCGAAGGCGGCATGGACATCGAAGAAGTCGCGCACAAGACGCCGGAAAAAATCCTGACCATCTTCGTCGACCCCGCAACCGGCATCCAACCCTTCCACGGCCGCCGCATCGCGAAGTCCCTCAACGTCACCGGCGACAGCGCCAAGCAAATGGGCGTGCTGATCGACAAACTCTACAAAGCCTTCGTCGCCAAGGACATGAGCCTGCTTGAGGTGAACCCCCTCGTCATCACGACCAAGGGCGACGTCATCTGCCTCGACGCCAAAATCAACTTCGACGACAACGCGCTCTACCGCCACAAAGACGTCGAAGCGCTGCACGATCCGAACGAAGAAGACCCCGCCGAACTCGAAGCCAAAAAATACGATCTGAACTTCATCAAGCTCGACGGCTCCATCGGCTGCCTCGTCAACGGCGCGGGTCTTGCCATGGCGACGATGGACATCATCAAGCTCTACGGCTCGAGCCCCGCGAACTTCCTCGACGTCGGTGGCGGCGCCACGAAGGAAAAGGTGACGGCCGCCTTCAAGATCCTGCTCAAGGACCCCTCCGTGAAGGGCATCCTGGTCAACATCTTCGGCGGCATCATGCGTTGCGACATCATCGCCGAAGGCATCATCGCCGCGGCGAAAGAGACGAAGATGACGATCCCGCTGGTCGCCCGCCTCTCCGGCACCAACGCCGACCTCGGCAAGAAGATGCTGGCGGAATCGGGCCTCGCCCTCATCCCGGCGGACGACCTCGCCGACGCCGCCGAAAAAATCGTCAAAGCGATCAAGAAGTAACCCTCTCTTTGAGCGTGGAGTAACGTGATGCGCGTACGTCAAAGCAGTGCCGTGCTGGCCTTCGCCTTCGCCGCCTCGGCCACTGCTGCGACCGCAGCGCCGTTCGACGTCTACCGCAGCGCCTGCCTCGAAACGCAGGGCGACCTAGGCAAAATCCGTTCGCTTGCCACCTCTCAGAAATGGGACAAGCTCACCGAGGCCGAAAGCGACCAACTCGCCCCCGGCTCACGCAATCTCGAAGGCTGGGCCGTGCCCAAAGACGGCGCACGCTATCTCGTCTCGATCTCCGGCGGCACGGCAAGCGGCATGGCGGGCGACCGCTCGGGCTCGAA
>JAEUMM010000100.1 GCA_016792645.1 Alphaproteobacteria bacterium
CGCACTGAGCGACGAGCAAATCGCAGACCTGCGTGAGCGCCTGGCGAACCCAGGTCCGATTGCGTCTGAGGACGAAGTCGAGGCCTTCTTCGCACGTTTCAAGGCTTAAGCAAGATACGGCGTGCTCAGTGGCGCGCCCGAGCACTCGCCGACCTCGACCGCACCCACGCGTGGCTTTCCACCTTGGAATACGCCGACGCAGATCGCACGATCCTACGTATCCGCGCCGCAGCAAACAGCCTTTGCCGCCTGGGCGACATCGGCAGGCCCAGCCGCGTAACAGGTCTTCGCGAAATGTCGGTACGCGGCGCGCCTTACGTCGTTGTGTATCGCGTGAGACCCGGCGTGATCGACATCCTAGCCGTGTACCATCACGCGCAAGATCGTTAGGCCTAGCTTAGGCCCGCATCGCTGCGGCGTGCGGAAAGCGGTCCGGATCGTCGCCAAAAGCGCGCGGCACGGGTTCGTAGTGGCTGAACGCCGCCGTAAACTGCCCCCGCCTATCGGTCATCGACATCAGGTCGTTCTCGTAGCCGAGCATGTTGGCGATCGGCACGATCGCGCTCAACACTTGCACATCGTCGCGCTGGTCTGTTTCCACGATCTGACCCCGCCGGGCGCCCAAATCAGCGATGACGCTGCCCGTGAACTCATCCGGCGTTACCACTTCGACGGCCATCACGGGCTCCACCAGTTCGACAGCGCGTCGGTCCTTGAGCAACCTGAATGCGGCGCTTGCCGCTAGGTCGAAGGAGGTTCGCGATGAATCGACCTCGTGATACGCGCCGTCGATCAGCGTGGCTTTGGATTCGATAAACGGAAAGCCGGCGAGAACGCCGTTCGCCGATGACGCGTCGAGACCTTTGACGATACCCGCGATGTACTCGTCGGGCACGGCCTCACGGTCCGCTTCGTTGGCAAACACAAACCCCGAACCCGCCGCGCCGTGCTCGAAGCGAAGCACGACGCGCGCGAATTGGCCCATTGGGCCGAGTATTTTGGAATGCGTATAGTCGATATCAACCGTGCGCCGGATCCGTTCGCGATAGCCGACCTGCGGCGCGCCCATGTTGAGTTCAATGCGAAACGCACGCCGAAGCTGATCGACGATCACGTCCAGATGCCTCTCGCCCGTTCCGCGCAAGATGATCTGCCCGCTTTCCGCGTCGTGCGAAAAGGTCAGGGATGAATCCTGCAGCGCAATGGCTTCAAGCGCGGCGATCAGCCGGTCCTGATCCGCACGAGCCTTCGCCGTAATGGCAACTTCTAGAAGCGCCCCAACGGGCACCCGGTGCTGACCCATGGCGGTCGCTCCGTAAACGGGCAAGACCAAACGGCCAAATGTGTCATGGTCCGCGAAGGCGGACCACCCACGACTTGTCTATCGATGTAAGATTAGGAGGCGCGCGCTTACTTCTTCGTCGCGGCGCCGATGCCTTCGAATTTCTTCGTGAACTTCGACACGCGGCCTGCGCGGTCGAGGAGTTGCTGGCCGCCGCCGGTCCAGGCCGGGTGCGTGGTCGGGTCGATGTCCAGCGTCATCACGTCGCCCGCCGCGCCCCACGTCGAACGCGAAAGAAACTTCGAGCCGTCGTTCAGCAAAACGGTGATGTAGTGGTAGTTCGGGTGACCGTCTTTCTTCATCGGCTTGATCTCGCAATTCTGTGGGCAGGCGCTGTAAAGAGCGCGCGGATATAGCCAAAACCCTCTCCCCGCGCAACCCTGCGGATATTTGCCCCCTCGTAAGGCGGGAACGGCGGTGCCATATACGCCGGACAACCGCGAACCAGGCTGAACCTTTGAGCGAAAATCCGGGCGCCGCCTATGCCGCCGAAGTCGCCCGCGAGGCACAAGGCCGCACCCGCGGCCGCGACGTCCGCGTGCTGCGCCGCCTGCTGCCCTTTATGGCGCCCTACAAGCTCTACATCGCCCTGGCGGCCGGGTTCCTGCTGCTGTCGACAGGCGCAACGCTCGTCATCCCCCGCGCCGTCCAGCAGATGGTCGACCACGGCTTCTCGAAAGAGAACGCCGCCGTCATCGACCAGTACTTCCTCTTCGTCTTCGGGGTCGCCGTCGTCCTCGCCTTAGCGACCGCCGTCCGCTTCTATTTCGTCACCTGGATCGGCGAGCGCATCGTCGCCGATATCCGCAAGGCGCTCTACAACCACATCCTGGGGCTAAGCCCCGCCTTCTTCGAGATCACGCGCACAGGCGAGGTTCTCTCGCGCCTCACGACCGACACCACGCTGATCCAAACGGCGGTCGGCTCCAGCGTCTCGATCGCACTGCGCAACATCCTCGTCATGATCGGCGCGTTGACGATGCTCTTCGTGACCAGTGTGAAGCTGACCGCCCTCGTGCTCGTCGCCGTACCGGTCGTCGTCGTGCCGCTCATCCTTATGGGTCGATCCGTGCGCAATCTGTCGCGCGCCGCCCAAGACCGCGTCGCCGACACGTCCGCCTACGCAGCCGAGACCATAAACGCCGTTCAAACGGTACAAGCCTTCACCCACGAAGCGATCGACCGCAGCCGCTTCGGCGAAACCGTCGAGCGTTCGTTCGCGACCGCGATCCGCCGCGTGCGCGCCCGCGCCGCCATGACCGCGCTGGTGATCGTGATGGTGTTCTCCTCGATCGTCGCCGTTCTCTGGATGGGTGCGCAGGCCGTGTTTGCCGGATCGATGTCGGCCGGCGATCTCGTGCAGTTCATCCTCTACGCCGTGATGCTGGCCTCAGGCCTCGGCGCGCTCTCCGAAGTGTGGGGCGAAGTCCTGCAGGCCGCAGGCGCGGCAGAGCGGCTGATGGAACTGCTCGCGACCAAAGCCCAAATCGAACCGCCCGCAAATCCCGTGGCGCTGCCGAAGGCCGCAAAAGGCGCGGTGCGTTTCGAACACGTGACGTTCGAATACCCGATGCGGCCCGGCATCTCGGCGCTCAAGGACTTCACCCTTGAGATCAAACCGGGCGAAACGGTGGCGCTCGTCGGTCCGTCCGGCGCAGGCAAGACGACGGTCTTCCAACTGCTGCAGCGTTTCTTCGATCCGCAATCCGGCCGCATTCTGGTCGACGGCGTCGACATCAAGTCCGCCGACCCGACGGACGTCCGCGCACGCCTCGCACTCGTCCCGCAGGAGACGGTCATCTTCGGCGACAGCGCCTTCGAGAACATCCGCTACGGCCGTCCCGACGCGACGGAAGCGGAAATCAAGGCCGCAACCGCGGCGGCGCAAGCCGCCGAATTCATCGACAAGCTGCCGAAGGGCTACCACACCTTCCTCGGCGAACGCGGCGTGACGCTCTCCGGCGGTCAGCGCCAACGCGTCGCCATCGCGCGCGCCATCCTGCGCGACGCGCCGATCCTGCTCCTCGACGAAGCGACCAGCGCGCTTGACGCCGAAAGCGAGCGCCTGGTGCAAATCGCGCTCGAAAATCTGATGCAGAAAAAGACGAC
>JAEUMM010000109.1 GCA_016792645.1 Alphaproteobacteria bacterium
GAGGATGCGCGTGCGCACTTGGGCGGAGATCCAGCGGTCGCGCGCGATGTCGCCGATGCCGCCGTCCTCGGTTACTTCGATGTCGTTGACGACCTCGCGGACGTTGGGCGTGTCCCAGGCGAGGCGCGTGGCGGTGATGCGTTGTTCGTTCGTGGGCACGGTGCCCGACATATGGACGCGGCCTTCGATAACCGTCGTCGAGACGTTCGCAAACAGCGAGGGGCTTTCACCCAAGAGGCGCGCGTTCAGTTCGGTGCGCGTGTTGAAGTCGTCGACGGCTTTGCCGAAGGGGCGTTCCTGCGTGGTCAGCGCGACGCCGACGCAACCGGTCAGCGCGACGGCGAAGATGCAGGCCAACAGTGCAGGAAGCAGACGGCGGGACGATGTCATCTCAACCTCTTTCACGGTCTCCAGGCATCGATCACATGGTGCGGCCAGCGGCCCGGCGCCAGGAGGACGAGATCGTAGCGGCGCGGAAAGCCGTTCAGCTTCGGTTTGCGAACGCAGAATTGCGACGATGCCGCCTCGACCCGGCGACGCTTTTCCGCGCCCACTGATTCGATGGCTTGCTCGACTGTGCCGCGTGCCCTGACCTCGACAAAGACGATTGTACGGGGCGACCAGGGCGGTGTCAGCGCCACAATATCCAGTTCCCCGCCCAAAGCGCGGAACTGGCGCGCCAAAATGCGGTAGCCTTTGGCGCGGAGCAGGGCCGCCGCCAGCCATTCGCCCGCCGTGCCGCGGGCGCGCGCCTTTTCGCGCTCAAGGCTCATCGGCGCCCTCGGCCTCCCGTTTGAGTTCGAGCGCGCGGGCGTAGACTTCGCGCCGCGCCAGGCCCAGCGCCGCGGCAACGATGGCGGCAGCGTCTTTGACGGGATGGCGGGTCAACTCGTCTTTCAGGCGGGCGTCGAGCAGGTCGGCCTTTGGCGCACCGGCTTCGCCCGAGGGCGGGGCGACCACGATGACGATTTCGCCCCTTACCTCGGCGGTCGCCATCGCGTAGTGCGCGGCCAATTCATCGAGGGGGGCGCGGCGGATCTCTTCGTGGAGTTTGGTCAGTTCACGCGCGACCGCTGCGGGTCTGGAGCCCAAGAGAGCGGCGAGATCGGCGAGCGATTCGCCGAGGCGGCTGGGCGCCTCGAAGAAGACGAGGGTGCCAGGCACGGCCGCAACCTCACGGATGGCGCGGCGGCGTTCGGTGGCGCGCGACGGGAGGAAGCCCGCGAATAGGAAGCGTTCGCCCGCAAGGCCAGACGCCGTCAGTGCGGCGAGCGGCGCGGAGGCGCCGGGGATGGGAAAGACCGCATGACCTTCGGCGATGACGGTTTGGACCAGGCGCTGACCCGGATCGGAGATCAGGGGCGTGCCGGCGTCGCTGACCAGCGCGACCGAGCGGCCTTCGGACAGGTGGTGCAGGATGTCACGCTCGGCCTGGTCGGCGTTGTGCTCGCGGTAGGAGTGCAACGGGCGCGCGAGCGCATGCAGTGCTAGAAGTTTCGCGGTTACCCTCGTGTCTTCCGCGAAAACGGCGTCGGCGGTCTCCAAAACATGAAGCGCACGCAATGTTATGTCGGCGGCGTTGCCGATGGGGGTCGCCACCACATACAGGCCTGGGGACAAAGTGCCGTCTGATTTACTTCGACGGCCCCGGTTAGTAGTCTTGCCGCCATCACTCACGTTGTTTCCGCCGTTTTTGAAGGACGATCGCCCGTGACCGCACGATTGTTAGCGTCTGAGCCCGCGCGGATGGCGCGCACATTGTGGACGATCGTCCTGTTGCTGACGATGGGGGTCGTGTTGTCGGCCTGCGAAGGTCTGGGCTTCGGCGATAAGCCGACGCCGACCGTGACGCAAGCGCCGCCCCGGCCCACAGCCGTTATCCCGCCCTCCACACCCGCGGGTCCGCCGGTGCCGGTGGAAGGCCAGGTGAGGATTGCGATCCTTCTGCCTCTGTCGCATCCGTCGAAGGACACACGGGCGGTGGCGCAGGCGCTGCTCGACGCGGCGCAGATGGCGATGTTCGACATGGCCGCGCGCTCGATGGTTCTGGTGCCGCGCGACACAGGGACCAGCCCCGAGCAAGCGGCCGCCGCCGCCAACGATGCGATCGACAAGGGCGCGGAGTTGATCCTGGGGCCGCTGCTCGCCAACGACGTGAAGGCCGTGGCGCCGATCGCGCGGGCGCGCAACGTACCGGTCGTCGCGTTCTCGACCGACCGCGCGGTGGCCGGCGACGGCGTCTTCCTGCTGAGCTTCATGCCGCAGCAGGAAGTGAGCCGGATCGTGAGCTATGCCGCGTCGCAGGGGCGGAGCAAGTTCGCGGCGCTTGTCCCGGCAACCGCTTACGGGCAGCGCGTCGAGGAAGCCTTCCGCAACTCGGTGATGCAGAGCGGGCGCGAGGTGATCGCGGTGCAAAGCTACGCGCCGAATCCGCAGGCGCTGGAGCCCGCGGTCAAGGCGATCTCGAAGATGGGCTTCGACACGATCTTTTTGCCCGAAGGCGGACCGATGCTCAGGAGTCTTGGCCCGATCCTGACCGTCAACGGCGTGGACTCGCGCAAAGTGAAGCTGCTCGGCACGGGCTTGTGGGACGATCCGGCCGTCGCAAAGGAGCCTTCGCTGCAAGGCGGCTGGTACGCCGTGCCGCCGCAGGATCAGCGGCAGAACTTTGCCACGCGCTATCAGCAGCTCTACGGCACGAAGCCGCCGCGGATTGCATCGCTTGGCTATGACGCCGTGGCGTTGTCGGCGACGCTAGCCGGCGGGCGGCCGGGACAACGGTATACGCGCACCACGATCGCAGATCCCAACGGGTTCGCTGGCATCGACGGCATCTTCCGCTTCCAGGCGGATGGGCTGACGCAACGCGGGCTTGCGGTGATGGAGGTTTCTGCGACCGGACAGCTGACCGTCGTGAGCCCGGCGGCGACGACGTTCCAGTCGCAGGGCTTCTGAGAGCGGACGCCCGCTCTGTCGGACTAGGCGGCGAGCTGTTTCAGGACGGCGTTCAAGACAAGGCGGCCGCGCGGCGTGGCGCGCAGGCGGCCTGCGGTCAGCGTGACGAGGCCCTGCGATTCGAGTGCGCTGACGCGGGCGAGCGGGCGGTGCAGTTTCTGTTCAATGGGCGCGACGTCGATGCCTTCGCTGAGGCGCAGGCCCATGAGCAGCGCTTCCGTCCCCTGCTCTTCCGTCGTCACCTCGTCGAAGCGGTCGAGGCCTGCGCCTTCGGCGTTCACGCGTGCGAGCCAGGCTTCGGGTGCGCGGATGGTCGAGGTCGCGATGCGTTTGCCGCCAGCAGTGATGCGGCCGTGCGCGCCGGGGCCGATGCCGAGATAATCGCCATAGCGCCAGTAGATGAGGTTGTGGCGCGACTCCTCGCCGGGCTTGGCGTGGTTTGAGATTTCGTAGGCGGGCTGGCCCGCGGCGTTCATGCGGGCTTGAGTCAGCTCGTAGAGTTCGGCGGCGGTGTCGGCGTCGGTTTCCGTCATCGTGCCGCGTTGAAGCGCGGCGTAGAACGGCGTGCCCTCTTCGAACGTCAGTTGATAGAGCGAGTGGTGCGTGCAGCCTTGCGCCAACGCTTGGTCGAGTTCAGCCGCCCACGCGTCTTTCGTTTGGCCGGGCCTTGCGTAGATCAGATCGAACGACGCGCGCGGAAAGGTTGCTTGCGCGAGCGTCACGGCGCGCATCGCTTCGTCGACGGTGTGAAGCCGGCCGAGGGCGCGCAGGTCTTTGTCGTTCAGCGCCTGCACGCCGAGCGAGACGCGGTTGACGCCCGCCGCGCGGTAGTCGCGGAAGCGGCCGGCATCGACGCTGGTCGGGTTGGCCTCGAGCGTGATCTCGATGTCCGGCGCGAAACCGAAGATGCGTTCGGCCTCATTCAGCAGCGCCTCGACGATGCGGCCGGGCATGAGTGAGGGCGTGCCGCCACCGAAGAAGATCGACTGAAGTTTCGGTTTTGTATCGAGGCGGAGGCTCAGCGTTTGCAGTTCGCGCAGCATCGCGGCTTGCCAGGCGTCGGCGTCGATCTTGGCGCGGACGTGGCTGTTGAAGTCGCAGTAGGGGCACTTCGACAGGCAGAACGGCCAGTGGATGTAGAGGCCGAAACCTGCGCCGGCGTCAGTCAAGACACGCCTCGACGAACTTTGCGAAGGCGCGCGCGCGGTGGGACATGGCGTGTTTCTGCGCGGGGTTCATTTCGCCGAAGGTTTGGTCGTAGCCGTCGGGGATGAACATCGGGTCGTAGCCGAAGCCTAAGGCGCCGCGCGGCGGCCAGACGAGGCAGCCCGCGACCTTGCCTTCGAAGGTCTCGCTGTGGCCGTCGGGCCAGGCGATGGCGAGCGCGCAGACGAAGTGCGCGTTGCGGTTGGGGCTGTTGCCGATGCGGTCGTTCACGTTGCGCATGGCGAGCGCGAAGTCTTTCGACGGGCCTGCCCATCTGGCGGAGAGGACGCCGGGGTCGCCGTTCAATGCGTCGACGCAGAGGCCGGAGTCGTCGGAGAGTGCGGGCAGGTGCGCGGCCTTTGCAGCGGCGTGCGCTTTGATAAGGGCGTTGCCGATGAAGGTGGGTTCGGTTTCTTCCGGCTCTTCGAGATTCAGCGCGGCGGCGGAAATGGCTTCCAGGTCGTACGGCGCGATGAGGTCGGCGATTTCGCGCACCTTGCCGGGATTGTGGCTGGCGACGATCAACTTCTTATCGGTGAGACGACGCGTCACGGCACGCTGCTCCCCTCGCCCGCCTGGGCGGGAGAGGGGTTGGGGGTGAGGGTGGGAGCACGTGCAGGCCTCAGATCATTTCGGTGGTTGGTGCGGTGGAGCGTCCC
>JAEUMM010000110.1 GCA_016792645.1 Alphaproteobacteria bacterium
AAGGCCTGCGCCAAGCGGAACGGCGGTTTCGGCCGTAACGGTGTCCCCGGATGCGCCTTTCACCAGGACCAAGATCAACGTGGCTGCGACGCCGTAAAGCATAACGGCGCCGAGACCTTCGAGCCCAACCCACGCGCCGGCTGCCGCCATGAGCTTGGCGTCGCCCATGCCGAGCCCGTCGCGTCCGCGGATGCGGCGGTAGGCCCACGCGACGGCGACGATCAACAGTCCGCCGACGGCTGCTGCGGCGAGGTGGTTGGGCACTTGCGCGATATCGAGCCAAGCGACGACGACGAGACCGGCAGCGATGAGCGGCAGCGTCAGGTAGTCGCTCAACACCAATGCGCGCAGGTCCATCGCCGCCAGCGCCAGGAGCGTCCAGCCGAGCGCGACGGAAATCCAAAGCAGAGCGCCCTGCATGGTGACGGCGGCCCAGACGGCAATGCCGAGCGCGGCGAGTTCGATGACGGGATAGTGCCAGCCGATGGGCGCGGCGCAGGTCCGGCATTTACCGGCTTGCGCGAGCCAACTCACGACTGGCATGAGTTCGAGCGGCGTCAACGCCGTGCCGCAGGAGCGGCAGCGCGAGCGGCCAGCGACGACGTCTTCGCCCTCCGGCAGGCGGACGGCGAGCACACTGAGGAAGCTGCCCACGAACGGGGCCGCGACGACGGGGATGATCCAATCGTATGGCATCAGCGCGCTGCCGCCTGTGGGCAACTGCGTTTGGCTGCCTCTTCGATCGGATAGGCGGCTTCGACGTTCATGATCCAGTACGGATCGCGCGGGTTGCCGGTGATGCGAACGATCACGCGCTCGGCGCGGCGGACGTTGCGCTTCGTATCGTCCAGGCGGGCGACGATTTCGAAGACATCGCCGGCGGCGACGACTTGATCGGAAATGACGCTCCGCCTCGACTTTCCTTCGTTTGCGGCATCGTCGAGGCCGGCGGCAGCGCGGATCATCGGGGCGGCGTTTTCGATGTCGACCCCTTGGCGTTGCGAATAGATCGTGAGTTCGGGCCTCAAGCAATCGAAGAGCCGTTGCGTGACGCCGCGGACCAGACGCAGCTCGGCGACGTCGGCGAAAAAGGCGTTGGCGGGGCCGTATTTCAGGCCTGCCTCTTCGTACTGGCGGCGCTCGGCGCCCTTGAGATGCAGGAGATCGTCGCCGTCGCGCCAGTCTTCAACGGCAGCGGCGAGACTCTCGGCCGTGTCCGGATCGACGCCGGCCGCGCGGAACGTGATGGCGAGCAGGTTGGCGTCGGCGTAGTTGAGATCGATCTTCGTGTGCTCCGGCCGCGCGCCGACCAGCACGGTGAAGCCGCCGATTTCGACCTGGCGCGGCGCGGCGAGAATGTCGGGAACGAGATTGTTGGCCGCGACAAGTTCGGCGATCGCTTGGGCGACGGCGCTTTCGACCGCCGCTTGCGCTTGAACGCGGACGAGGCCGCGCGAGGCATTGATCACCGTGGTTCGGGAGGCGCCGACGATGCCGATGGCGATCAGGGACATGACGGCGAGGAAGCCCAGCACCGCGACAAGCGCGATGCCGCGCTCGCCCTTAAGGGCGGCTTGGATTCGCTCTGTATGGACCCACGGCGTGCGGACCATGGCCGGCCTCTTCCATCAACTGTTCGAGGCCCTGCAGGCCGGTGCGCAACTGATCCGTCATCTCGCGGGCTGCGGCGGGGCTTCGAATAATGCGGGGCCGCAGGAAGACGAGCAGTTCGGTTTTGTCGCCGGTAACCGTAGTGGAGCCGAACAACTTGCCGAGCAACGGTACATCTTTCAGGCCAGGAATGCCGCTGTCGCTGTAGTTATGGTTACGCTTAATGAGACCGCCCAGCGCGATGGACTCGCCATCGTGAACGGCCACCGTGGTCGAGAGTTTGCGCTGTTGGATCGTGGGCGAGTCGATGCCGGAGGTCGTGGTTTCGACGGCGTCGGAGACCTCTTGGTGAATGTCGACGAAGACCATGCCGCTCTTTCCGATACGCGGCGTCGCGCGGAGCACGATGCCGGTGTCCCGGAATTGGACAGAGTTTACGATCGTGGGATCGTCGGCGTTGCGGATGCCGGTGGCGCTTTGGACGATGATCGGAACCTGATCGCCGACCTGCAGGATCGCGGGCTTGTTGTTCAGCGTCAGCAGTTTTGGCGATGAAATGACGTTGATGTCGCTGACGGTGCCGAGCGCATTGATCGCGACTTCGACATCAGGGATGACGTAGGTGAAAGAGAAGCCTGGGAACTGCGAGGCGACGGTGCCCGTCTTCGAGAGATTGAATTTTTGGTCGTCGTGCTTGAAGAACCATTCGACGCCGAATTTCA
Organism: Alphaproteobacteria bacterium; assembly: GCA_016792645.1. Taxonomy (GTDB): domain Bacteria; phylum Pseudomonadota; class Alphaproteobacteria; order Micropepsales; family Micropepsaceae; genus SZUA-430. Next base: position 2,334 of record JAEUMM010000110.1, read on the forward strand.
AGGTGTCATTCAGCGTGACTTCGACGATGGTCACTTCCATCAGAACCTGGTCGGGCGCGATGTCGACTTCCTTGAGGAAGCGTTCGATCGACGAATATTCGGTGCCGTCGGCGCGAATGATGAGCGCGTTGTTCGGGTTGTCGACGGCGACATAGAGGCCCGCCGCCGCCGATGGGCGAAGCTGCGGCACGGGCGGCGGCGGTGGCGCAGCCGGGTCGCCGTTCGCGGGCAGCGGCGGTTGTTCCGGCTCCGCCTCCGGCGCGTCTTGGGCGTCCAGACTCGTCAGATTGATCGCGTTGCCGTACACGGCAGCGAGCGAGCGCGCGACGTCTTCGGCCTTGGCGTTTTGCAGGCGGTAGAAATAGATGCGCCGACCCGGCCCTTTCGGCGGCACGTCGAGGCGCATGACCCATTTCTGCACGTCTTTGAGCAGGTTCGCGCGCGGCGCGACCACGAGCAACGTATTCAAGCGCGCAAGGGGCACGAAGCGGATGAGGCCTGCGCCGGCGCCACGCGTGTTCTGGAAGACCCGGTTCAGTTCTTGCGCAAGGCCCGCGGCGTCCACGTGGTCGGGATGGACGAGCGCGTAGGACATGCCTCTCATGTAATCGACGTCGAACAAATGGATCGTGTCGACCATCGTCGCGCGCTCGGGACCGGTGCCCGCGAGAAACAGAAGATTGCGCGTCGCGTCGACGGTCAGGATGCCGTTTGCGGGCGAGACAGGTTGCAGGATTTTCTGCATCTCGGCGGCCGCGATATAGCGCAGCGGCACGACTTCGATGCCGTAGCCGGGCAAGCGCGTGCGCGGCGAGCCTGAGACTTCGAAGCCGTCGATGCGGCGGGAGGCTTCGGTTGCGGGGACGACGTTGTAGACGTTGTCGGCCAGCACGATGACGGCGTTGTTCACCCTCAGCGCGGTTTCGAGGGCGGAGATGACGTCTTGTTTGCGCAGCGGCCGGCTGGTCTTCAGCGTGATCTTGCCTTGGACTTGCGGGTCGATGGCGAAGGGTACTTTCAAGATATCGCCGAGAACCGTGCGCACGACGTCCTTTACGTCGGCGTCGGCGAAGTCGAGGGTGACGTCGCCCGGACCGTAACCGCCGCCGCTTTGCTGGCGCGGCGCAGGCGCGACCATCGTGTCGGTGCCGGAGAAGATCTCGACTTTGGGACCGATGTACTCGCTTTCGTCCGTGTCAGGAACCAGGGGCGATTGCGCGGGAGGCGGTGGAGGCATGGGGGCTTGCGGCGCGGGTGGTTCGACCACCGGCACGGGTTCGCCGGCCGTGCAACCGGCGGCGAACACACTCATCAATACGGCGACAGCAATACTCCGCTGGCCGCCAAAGCGACGCCACATGGACTGCCGCCCCCTCCCGCATACACGAATCATTTATTCCCCAACCAACGGGACCACGCGCGGCGCGAGATGCGCAATGGCTGCGCGCGGCGCGCGCGAATCACTTGCGCGCCGTCGAATAGAGATTGTCGCTTGAGGATTAAGGGGTTGGCGCTGCGTTCTGCGCTCTTGGAATAACAAGACGGCTTGAACGAATGCCGTCCGTTGCTGTCACGCCGGACACATCTATTTTCTCAATGCGCCAGCCTTCGAGCGTGTCGCCGGCACGAATCTTGGTGGTTGTGCCGCCCGGCGTCTGCACCAATGCGAGCTGCGTGTCGCGATCGGTGACGATGCCGACGATGCGGAATTGCGCCAGGTCTGTCGCGGGCTCGTTGCCTGCGTCGGTCATCGTCGCGCGCACTGTTGCCGGGTCGGGCCTGCGATCGTGATTGAAGATGGGCCGCGCGGTGATTTCGGCGAAGGCCTCTTTCGGCGGGAGCGCAGCCATCCTGAGCGGCGGCGGCGCTTTGATCTGCGGCGCGGGAACGGTCTCGAAGTACGTTAGGAGGCGCAGCGGCGAGGGAATGAAAGCCGCACCCATCGCCGCGAAGCCCGCGAGGGCCGCGAAGGCGAGAAGGCGGGTGCGTCCGCCATTGTTGTGACCGTTGCTCATGGCTGGCGCATGAAGCCGGAGACGACGATCTCGGCCTGAAGTTTGTTCGGGATGTTGGGTTCAGGGGCGGCGCCGATCAAGGCTGCGTCCGGCTCGTGGATGATCAGCTTCTCGACACGCAGCAGCGGGCGCTGGGCGGCGATGGCGTGCAAGGCGTCGACCAACGGGCCGATCTCGACTTCGATCGTGGCTTGCACGGCGAGTTTGACGAGACCGCCGTGTTGCTCGTCGGGCAGCGCCTGGCTTGCGGTGACGGTGACGCCGGCCTTGTTCAAGATGTTTGAGAGCTGGCCTTGCAGTTCGGCGACGGCAAGCGTCGGCTGGGTCGCCACGAAGACAAGCGAACGGCTGTCGCCGTTCGCGGCCAGCGAATTTGCGACCGTCTGATAGCGCGGCGCGGCAGCGACGAGGGCTTCCATCGTTTGCGCCTGGCGACGGAGCATCGAGACGCGTTCGTTCTGCAGCCCGACCGAGGCCCAGAGCGGCCACACCACGGCAAGTCCGACAACGGTAAGCGCGAGGAGCGCGAGGCCGATGGCGATGGCGCGTTGCGCATTCGGCGAGAACGTCAGCATCATGGCGCGATCCCATCGAGCTGCATGGCGATCTCGAAGCGGTCTTGCGTCGTTTCGGCGCGGCGAACGACGGGCGAGGTGAACTTGACGTCTTTGAAGGCCGGTGCGGCTTCAAGCTTGCCGATGAGGTCCGGCGCGTTCGACGTGAGGCCGGCGATTTCCACGCTCGTGCCGTCGAGTTTGAAGTCAAGGACGCGCGTGTCGTTCGGCAGCGTGCGCGTCAGCTGATCCAAGACGTTGAGCGTGCGCGCCGGGTCGTGCGCGTTGGCCAGGGCGATGGGCTCGATGAGGGCCTCGACGCGGCGGCGGATGGCGGCGCTGCGTTCGGCCGCGGGCCGTAGTTCGGCGAGGCGGGCATTCCAACTTGCGCGCTCACTCTCGGCGGCATTGCCCCAGGCGTTAAGGGCCAGAACCCAGACGATCGCGGCGAGGAGCGCCAGGCTCAAATTCAGAATACGCGTGCGGCGGCGCGCGTCTGCGCCCGGCGGTCTGCGCAGATCGAAGCCCGAGGGGCCGCCGGTCGGGCTTTCGATATCGATCGTGCCGGGCTTCAGACCCAGCGCTTGAAGGCGTTGCTCAAGCGGTTCGATGCGAATGTTGGGAACGATGGCGACGTCGACGGCGATCTTGCCCGCTTCGACGTCGCGGCCGACGCGGCGGTAGGCGATGCGAGCGGTGTTCCCGGTGAAGGGCGAGAGGCGGTCGATCTGGAGTTCAAGCGCGTCGTGAAGATCTCGATCCGCCATGACGGGCAATTCGACACGACGGATCAAGGCCTCTCCCGCCGGCAACAGCACTTCGAGTCCCGCAAGTTCGAAGGCGCCGCTTTCGCGCATGATTTGTTCGGCAATGGCGTGATCGTCGGCGTTGGGATCGACGACGAGCGTTCGGGTATCGGCGCCGGACGATTCAAGGCGCCACATTCCCCTGCCGACCATCAGCCGCGTGCGTGTCCGGGGCTTGGCATCGCCGAACAGAGATCCAGGCAGCAGCGACGCAAGTTCGCTGCCCCACCAGCCGAGAAATGCGCGCGTCATTGCGGGCAAATCGGACAGGCGGGCCGGCGCGCTCAAGTCGATGGTGACGGTCTTTTCAGCCACGGCGGCACTCGAAGGAAACAGGGTCGAAAATACAGGAGGAATCCCTATCGATCCGTGCACGAACGATTAAGTCCGGCCAGCGGATTGCGCCGGATTGTGCGAAATCAGCACGAATCCGGATTAAGGCGGGCGTGCCCGCGTCTGCGGCCCAGGTATCTGTCCAAGCGATCGCGCCCGCGGCATCGACCGTGGCGTAGGCGAAGGCGACCGTTCCGGCACCCCGTAGCAGCAACTGCTTGCTCTCTCGCGGCGCACCGTGGCGCGGTCGCCATTCGATCACGAGCTGCGTCGCGCCGTCCTGACGGGATGCCGTCAAGTTGAAGCGCGCCAAACCACCTTGCCCAAGCGACGGCGGCATCGGCGCAGTGAAGCTCATGCGTTGGCCGTTGCCAACAAACGCGTCCTCGTTCGCATTGCTCGGGTCGAACAGGCGCGGCGAAACCGTCGACAGAAGGTTGCGCAGGAGCGCTTGAGCGCCTTGTGTCTGCTCCAAACCCTCAACCTGCACGCCGGTGCGTTCCCACACCTTGGCGCCGAAGCGGATGCCGCCGCTCATCGCGACCGCGATCAAGCCCATCAGCGCGAGCACGACCAGCAGCTCAATCAGCGAATAGCCGCTTTGGTTGCGCATGTCGCCCTACCCGCCCGGCGCGCGTTGGAGGAGCAGCATCTTCTGGACGACGACCTCGCGCCGGCGCCACGACACGACCAGGCGCAAGGTGTGCAGACGCAATGGCGATGCCCGCAACCGCTCCGGTTCTTGTCGCGCGCTCGGCACGATTGTCGCGCGCCAGCGGAACGGCGTGCCTTCGATCGTTCCTTGGAGCGCGTTGGCGGGCAGCGTTTTCATCGCGGTCAAGCGGTCGAGCTGCGACTGGGCGATCATCAACGCCTCGTCGGTTTCCGCCGCGCGGTCGAAGCCCTTGAGGCTTGTCCCCATGACCTCGTAGAGCGAAACGAGGACGACGGCGAGGATCGCGAAGGCGATCAACGCTTCGATAAGGGTGAACCCGCGCTGGTCTCTCACGACGCGCCTCCGACGGCCAAGCGGCCGGTTAGCCGGTCGACCGCGATGCGCATTGAGGCTCGCCCGCGCCTTAGCGTGACCGCACCCGAGGCCGTGCCATCCCATCGTAAGACGACAGCGCTTTCCGATCCATTTGGTGCGATTTCGATCGCCGTTCCCGACGACAAGGCGATCGCCGCGCCTTGCGACGATACGAGGCCTCCGGCCCCGGCGGTGACCACAATGTCCGTCTGGCGGTCGAGTGCGATCGTGCGGAGCGCGCGCAGTTCGGTCGTCAGTGTGCGGGCGTCGGCGCTGAGCGTCATGCGTTCAATGGTCGAACTGGCGGTAGGGACGGCCACCAACACGACAAGCGCCATGATCGCGAGCACCACCAAGAGCTCGACCAGCGAATAGCCCGGCGATGTCGCGCGTGGAGCGTTCATGATCACAAGGCCAAGTCATTGGCGCTTAAGATTCCGCTGACGACGCCCGTCATGATCGCCGCGACGATCGCGCCCAACACGATCGTCACAACCGGCAGCAGCAGCGCCGACAAACGATCGAGCTTCGTGCGCACGTCGTTGTCGAGGATCTCTGCCGCTTCGTTCAGCATTGCGCCAAGGCGGCCGGTTTCTTCACCGACGGCCGCAAACACGACGGTCAGCCGTGGGAAGACGGCGGCGCTCTCCAACGCGACTCTCAACGAGCGGCCTTGCCGAACGGCGTCCGACACTTTTGCCGCCTCGCGCCGCACGTGGCGGTTGGCGATCGCAGCTTCGGCGGATTCCAGCGCGCGGTTCAGCGGCAGGCCACCGTCGAGCAGCATGCCAAGATTGCGGCAGAACTGAGCGGCGGCGTAGTTCTGCGGGATCTCCAACAGGAGGCGCGTGCGCGTGGCGAACCGGTCGATGCGCATCTGCGTCTCCGGCTGGCGCGTGGCATAGAGGCCGACGATGAGCAGCGCGATTAGAAGCACCGCCATCGCCGTACCGTAGGCATTGAAGAAGCCCGCGACTGCAAGCAGTACGGCGGTCGGCCATGGCAATGCGGCGCCGCTCTGCGCGAACAAGGGCTCAAGGCGCGGCAGAACGACCGTGAAGATGACGACCAGCACGGCGAACATCACGACGACGAGCAAGGCCGGATAGATGAGAGCAGAGACGACACGCTCGCGCAGTTGCGCGGTGCGTTCGGCGGTTTGCGCGAGCCTTGTCATGACGTCCGGGAGCTTGCCGCTCGCCTCGCCCGCCGCCACGAGTTTTCGCGTGGTCTCGGGGAACATGTCCTCGGCGCGACGCATCGCCGACGACAACGCGTCGCCGCCGCGCAAGCCATCCAGCAGCGCCTGAAGCACATGCTTGACGCGCGGCCGCTTCGTCATGCCTTGCATCGCGACGAGCGCACGTTCGACGCTGAGCCCCGCGCGCAGGAGGAGACTGAGTTCACGTAGCATCGTGAGGCGGTCGTTTGCGATGCCCCAGGCGGGCAGCAGAGAACGCCGTTCGTTCGCGGCTCCCGGCACTGCGCCCGCTTGCTCGACTACGCGCGTGGGCGTGCGTCCTTGCGCCAAGATGCGTTCGACGGCAGCGCTGCGCGTCGGCGCATCGATGACGCCGCGCACAATGGCGCCGCCGGGGCTTGCCGCTTCATAGGCGAAATTGGGCACGGATGATCCTCCGCGTTCATTCTACCGCGCGCCGGGGACGGCCGATAATCCGAAGTGGAATTAGGTTGAACGCGGCGCGGTTAATTCGCGGCGCTACTTGCCGCCGTGGGCCGCCGGTCCATGCTTCGCGGCGGCTGCACGTTTGGCGTCCTCCGCGTGCAGGAATTCGATCAAGGCGTCCGCGTCGATATCGTTCAGACCCAGATTCGGCATCGGCAAGTTGCGGTATCTGGCCTTCATCGCGACCGCGACCGGGTCGCGTTCGGCGAGCATCTTGTCGGGCTCTTTCAGCCAGCGGTGCAGCCAAGCGCGCGGGCGCGCCGACGCCGTGCCGGCCAGATCAGGGCCCAGCCGGTCGCCGCCGCCGATCGTGTGGCAGCTGTCGCAACGCGTGCGGAAGAGATACTCGCCGCGCGACGGACCCTTTACCTCTATGGCAGCGCTGTAGGATTGGCGGTGCACGGCAAACTTGCCGCCCGAATAGTTGTGCAGCGTATCGCCGAGCAGGTTGGCCAGGATCATGGGATCGTCAAACGGCGAGCGTTTGATCCATTGCCCCATCGCCTCATTGCCCACCATCAGACGCGTATCGTGGTCTTTGATGTTCTTCGGGTCCACGACGCGGATGCCAAGCTTGCGCTGAATCAACTCGATGTCCTTCTTCTTGCCCGTCAGGAACGTCCAACCCGGCCCGATGTCGAACTGCCGCATATAGCGTTTCAAACGTGCGGGCGTGTCGTATTCCGGATCGATCGAGATCGAATAGAAGAAGACGTCCTTGCCGACACGGTCACCCAATAGCGCATGAACCTGACGCAGCTGTGCGGTGTCGAGGGGGCAGACGTCGCCGCAATTGGTGTAGATGAAGTTCAACGACACGACCTTGCCCTTAATGACATCGTCGTAGAAGCGGACCTTCTTGCC
>JAEUMM010000134.1 GCA_016792645.1 Alphaproteobacteria bacterium
CGGTTGTTGCTCTGACGGCGCAGCTTAAACTACTTTCCGGCGCAAAGGAGAAGGGCTCGTGGCGCAAGGCGGCAGACATGCGTTCGTCACCGGCGGCGGCAGCGGCATCGGCCTTGCCATCGCAACGGCCCTGACGGGCGCCGGTTGGCGCGTTACTATCGCGGGGCGCAGCCGCGAGAGGCTCGATGCGGCAGCGCGCGGGTTGCCCGGCCTGCACGTTCAGCCGGTCGACGTCACAGATGCGGCGGCGGTGAAGGCCGCCGCGCACAATGCGGCAAGCGCGTTGGGGCCGATCCAAGTGCTGGTCAACAACGCGGGCGGCGTTTCGTCCGCACCGTTCGAGAAGACGGGACTCGATGCGTGGCGGCATACGATTGATCTCAACCTGATGGGTGCGGTGCATTGTGCGCAGGCTGTGCTGCCCGACATGAAAACTGCGCGCTGGGGGCGGATCGTCAATGTTGCAAGCACGGCGGGGCTCGTCGGCTATCGCTATGTGAGCGCGTATGTCGCCGCGAAGCATGCGGTTGTCGGCTTGACCAAGGCGTTGGCGCTTGAGGTTGCGAAGAGCGGCGTGACGGTCAATGCGGTTTGCCCGGGGTTCACCGACACCGACATCGTCGCTTCGGCCGTTAAGACGATCAGAAAAGCTTCGAACCGGTCGGAGGCGGACGCGCTGTCGACGTTCACGGCGACCAATCCGCAAGGGCGTTTGGTGCGTCCGGATGAAGTGGCTGCCGCTGTGTTGTGGCTCGCATCCGACGAGGCCGGCGCCGTGAATGGAATCGCGCTGCCGGTCGCCGGCGGCGAGGTGACTTGAGGTGAGCGAGATGACCTATCAGCCGCCGACATTTCCAGATGCGTTCAACATGGCGGACTACTTCGTCTTCTCGAATATCGAGGCGGGACGCGGGGACAAGGTTGCGATTCATTTCGAAGGAGGCGCGATCACCTATGCGGAGGTAGCCGACAATGTCATGCGCGTCGCGCGTCAACTCGTGTCCGACGGCTTGTTGCCGGAGCAGCGCGTTCTCGTGTGCATGGCCGACCGGCCGGAGTTCGTTTACGCGTGGTTCGGCGCGATCAAGGCGGGGGCGGTCGTTACGCAGATCAACCCGCTGCTGCCGACGGCGGATTACTCGTATTACTTGGACTATGTGAAACCGCAGTTTGCCTTCGTCGACGAGCAGAGTTTGAGGGCGTTTGACGTCGCGTTGGCGAATACGCGCCACTGCGGACGCGACAACGTTATTGTGGCGGCTCGCGATACCGGCGGTCATCCTTCGTTTGATGATTGGATCTCGCGCAAGCCGAAGGCCGGTGCCGAGCCGTGGCCGACGCGTAAGGACGACCCCGCCGTTTGGCTGTTCACTTCCGGCACCACGGGGCAAAGCAAGGGCGCGGTGCATTGCCATTTTCATTTCCCGTTCAACACCGAAGTTTATGCGAAGCGCTTCATCGGGATGCGCGAGAGCGATGTCACGATTTCGGGGCCGCGGCTGTTTTTCGGCTACGCGACCGGCACGAACGTGATGTTTCCGTTCGCCGTCGGCGGGACGACCATTTTGTTTCGCGAGCAGCCGACGCCGGAGTTGCTGTTCGACTTGATTGCCAAACATAAGCCGACGGTGTTCACGAGCGTGCCGACTTTGATCAACAAGATGCTGCAGGCGCCGGACGGTGCGCGGCGCGATCTGTCGAGCGTGCGCTTTATGTGGAGCGCAGGCGAAGCGTTGCCGCGCGAGCTGCACGAGCGTTGGGATCGCGCCTTCGGCGTGCCGATCATCGACGGGATCGGCAGTGCGGAGAGTTTTCACATCTATATCAGCAACCGGCCGGGCGACATTCGGCCAGGGAGTCTGGGCAAGCTGGTGCCGGGGTACGAAGCGAAGCTTGTCGATGACGACGGCAACGCGGTCGCGCAGGGCGATGTCGGCACGTTATGGCTCAAGGGGGATTCCGCGGCGACGCACTATCATGCGGCGTATGAGAAATCGAAAGAACATCTGCGTGGGGGCTGGATCGTCAGCGGCGACAAGTTTCGCCAGGACGCCGACGGCTATTGGCACTACGAGGGGCGCGGCGACGACTTGATCAAGAGCGGCGGCATCTATGTCAGCCCGCTTGAGGTCGAAAACTGCCTGATGCAGCACGAGGCGGTGCGCGAGTGCTGCGTCGTGGGCAAGAAGGACGATGCGGGACTTGAGAAGCCGCTGGCGATCGTCGTCTTGAAAGATCACACGCGCTCGTCAGGGATTGAAGCGGACCTCATCGCGTTCGCGAAAAGCAGACTTGCCCGGTATAAAGCGCCGCATTGGGTTGCGTTCGTCGAGACACCCCTGCCCCGCAACGATCGCGACAAGATCGACCGTAAACGGTTGAAGGCGCTGCACGCATGAAAACCGCGTTCGCCGACAACGCTTGGATCGCCGTGAACGCCGCGTTGAAAAGCGGCAAACCCGTCGTCGCCATTCTGCCGTGCGGCGCGACCGAGGCGCATGGACCGCATCTTCCGCTCAACACGGATGTGCTGATCAGCGAGGGGATGGCGGCGCATGCGTTGCCCTTGCTCGCCGAGCGCGGGTATGCGGCGACGGTGCTGCCGGCGCTGGCCTACGCGCCGGCGAATTATGCCGAGGCATTTCCGGGGACGATCACCATCGGAACGGCGACGGCGAAGGCCTTGCTGATCGACATCGCGCGCGCATTGAAAGCTCAGGGATTTGCGTGTCTCGCGCTCGCCAACAGTCACTTCGATCCGGCGAATGTCGCGATGCTGCGCGAGGCGGCGCAAGAGATTGTCGCGCTGGGGTTGCCGGTGGCTTTCCCTGATTTCACGCGGCGCAAGTTGGCGCAGGCTTTGACGGCCGAGTTTCAGTCCGGCGCGTGTCATGCCGGGCAGTATGAGACGAGCCTCGTCATGGCAGCGCGGCCGGATTTGGTCGACGAAGCGGCGCGGCGGGCTCTGGCCGACAATCCGGCGAGCTTGACCGAGGCGTTCGCTAGGGGCGCGAAGACGTTTCACGAAGCGGGCGGACCTGACGCTTATTTCGGTTATCCGCGGCAGGCGACGGCGGCCGAGGGCGCGGCAAGCTTTGCCGTCATGGCGGAGGCGCTGGCGGTCGCCGTGG
>JAEUMM010000156.1 GCA_016792645.1 Alphaproteobacteria bacterium
GAGGCCGTGCCGCGCATCCCGCCCAACGGCTGATGGATCATGAAGCGCGTATTCGGCAGGCAGAACCGGTTCGCCTTGTCCGCGCCTAGATAAATATGCACGCCGGCCGAGGCGACCCACCCCGTGCCGATCATCTTCACCTGCGGCCGCAGCGCCTTGATCATGTCGTGGATCGTGTCGCCCGATTCCACGTGCCCGCCCGGCGAGTGGATAACAACCTTGATGTCCTTGTTCGGATCTTCCGCCGATAGCGCTAGCAGGTTCGCCGTTACCCGCTCGGCCATCTTCATATCGACCTCACCGAAGATCAGCACGGTGCGGGATTTGAACAACGACTGGGAAATAGCCGTAAACGGCGCCGGTTCCGGCGTTTTCTGGGCTTCTTCTTTGTCCATGCGAAAGCGCGGAGCCATGGCCTTTATCCTTGCAAAGAGGGGATTCGAGGGCCGGTTTAGCACCCCGCCAGGACAGACGCCAAGCCTGTCAATTTACCCCAACAACCTTGGCCAAAGTCGGGCCAATTTCGGCGTTGATGACGAGATCCGCGAGGTGATCGAGTTCGGTGGGATCACGATTCAGAATCACCAGCCTTGCGCCGTGTTTCTTCGCCGCGATCGGCAACCCAGCCGCCGGATAGACGACCAGCGACGACCCGATCGCGAGAAACAAATCGCACTCCAGCGCCGCCTCTGCCGCGCGCTGCATCTCAAGCTCCGGCATCGACTGTCCGAACGAGATGGTGGCCGATTTCACGATCGCGCCGCATGCCTTGCAGGTCGGCGGCTCCTTCGTCGCCCTGAACGCCGGCTCGAGCTCGTCGAATTCATGCCGCAGTTCGCACTCAAGGCACTTCGCGTACGTCGCGTTGCCATGCACCTCGATCACCTTCGAGGCCGGCACGCCCGACGCCTGATGCAAACCGTCGATATTCTGCGTGATCACATGGCTGACTTTGCCGGCGTCGACCAGCTGCGCAATCGCCCGATGCCCGGCATTCGGGGTCGCCGCCTTCAAGGTCGGCCGACCGTCGAACAGCCGCGTCCAGGCCTCCACCCGCGCATCGTGCGAGCGCACGAACTCGTCGAAATAGATGACGCGGTTCTTGCTCCAAATCCCGCCTGGGCTGCGGAAGTCCGGAATCCCGGACTCGGTCGAAACCCCTGCCCCGGTGAACACCACCGCAAAGCGCGAACGGTCGAGAAATCTCTTGAATTCGTCGAGCATGCCGGAAGATGGCATATCCCGCCCCGCCGGTTCAAACCACGCGCTTCAAAACCGGAACTAGAGCGAGAACGGGTGCAAACCCCACTGCCAGCAGAACGCCAGGAACACCAGGATCGCAAGCGTCAGCAGCGCGTAACCCGTCTGCGCGAACCGCGCACGCCGGTCGGTGCCAAAGCCCGTCGCGCTCCAATAGATCATCGGGATCACAAGCACGCCAAGCGCCACCGGTATCGCAAGCAGCACCATCAGCGTCGGTGTCGGCCCATGCAGTATGTCCAGCGGCGCGGGGTTAGCCATCAGCGCCGCCATCGCGATCAGCGCACCGATCGTAAGACCGGCAGCGACAAATGCCGTGAGGCGCGGGAACGGAGAGATGACCGCTTTGGAACCGCCAAGAATCTGCCGACTCAAGAACCCGTTGCTCCAGCCCCACAGCGCCATCACGCAAAACGCGACGACCATCGCGAGCGCGACGGACCACAAGGCCCATTCGCTGGCGCCGGTCACGCGGTCGTAGACATTGGAGTCGAGCACCAATTGCGTGGGCTGTCCGCGCCCGTCGACAAGCGCCGCCGCGCGCCATTGGAAGTCCGGATTGATCCACGTCCCGTTTGCCTGCGGCAAGAATAGAAGATCGCGCCCCGCACCCGGCAAGTGAACGATCAACCGCCCCTCGCCCGGCGCCGACACCGAAAGCTGCCCCGCAGCCGCAGCCATCACCGTAAAATCGGACCGCGCCCGGCGCACGGCCATGTAAGTCCCCGCCAGTTGCTGTGCCCGCACCTCAGCGGTCGGATTCGTCTCGGCCCCCGGTTCACCGCGCCCCGGCCACAGCACGTCGAACAACCCCTTGCGCAATGGCGCGCTCGCCGCGAAACGGCAGTCGCCGTTGTAGGCAATGAAGAAGCCCGTCTTCGTCTCCGGCACCATCGCCAGCTGCGAGCAGAAGCCCAGCCACGACCCGTCGTGCCCGATCCAACGCACCCCGTTCCGCCGCCCCTCCATGAACCCGTAGGCCCACCCGTCCAGTCCCTCGACCTGGGTGAAATGCTCGGCGTGCATGCGTTCGATCGTCTGATCGCGAAGCAAGTGCTCATCCGCGCCAAAGACCCCGCGGTTCATATGCACGAGCATGAACTTCGCCATATCGTCGGCAGTCGTGATCAGGTCGCCCGCCGGTCCGATCCGCATCCGATCAAGCTCCGCGCGCTTGAATCCGTTCTCGTCGCCGCCCTTGAAATAGGGCACGGCAATATCTTGCGGCAGTGGGTACGGAACGCCGAACGACGACGAATTCATGCCAAGCGGCGTAAAGATGTGTTCCTGGATATAAGCGTTGAAGTCTTGCCCGCTGACGCTCTCGACCACGTGCCCGGCCAGCGCAAAGCCGTGGTTCGAATAGGCGAACATCTTACCCGGCGGCAGCACGCGCGGCGGCATCGCTTCCGCGAGATACTGGCCCAGCGGCTCAACCATACCGGTCAGCGGCGCCGACATCCCGACATACTTGTCGTCGAACCCCGCCGTGTGCGTCAGCAAGGTGGCCAACGTCACCGGCTCCGCATAGGTCGGCGCAATCTTGAACGCGCTCAGATAAGTGTTCACGTCCGCGTTGAGATCGGCCTTACCCTGCTCCACCAACTGCATCACGGCGGTCGCGGTGATCAGCTTCGAGATCGACGCGACACGAAACCGCGTGCGATCGGGATCGACGGGAATGCGCGCGCGAATGTCCGCGAATCCGTAACCCGCTTTCAGCGTGACCTTTCCGTCTTGAATGATGACGATCGTCGCACCCGGAAACTCGCCGGCAGCTATCAGGCCGGTCATCAACCCGTCGACATAGCCTCTCAGCCGCGTTTGATCGGCGGGCGCAGCCCCGGCCTCAGCGGCGCCGGGCTCAAACGTTCCGGGCGCAGGACCGACATCCGTGACGTCGGCCTCTTCCGATTGGCGCGGCGTGATCTTCTTGCCCAGCGGTCCGCTTTCTTCGCGCGGGGGCGCCTGAAGCATCGGCAAGCTGCTGAACCCCGGCGGCATATCTTCGGCTTCGACCGCAGGCGGGTCGGTCGCGGGCGGCGCATCCGCAGGCGTGGTATCGGCAGGCTGCGCAAACGAGCCAAGCGCGCACGCCAGCCATATCAGGCCAAGCAATAGAAACCGCCCACCCATTCAGCGCCCCTGAAACTCCGCCCGGAACCTTATCGGGCCACACAGCGCGCATCTACCCGCGCCGTATCGGAATTATCAACCCGATGATCCTTAAGAATGCTGAACGCATGCAGCCATGGCGTGTGGCCATCAGCCCCGTTCGCGCCGCTGACGTACCTCGCGACTCTGGCGTGCAGGTCTAGGCCTTCACCGCCCCCGGTTTGCCCGCCTCGATCGCGAATTTGGCGAGCGAGCCGCCGGTCGTCTTGACCGTGCGCACATCCTCGACAAAGCGCAGATCCGCCGTCAGAGCGCGCCGCCCCGCATCGCAGAGGATGTAACCCCGCTTGCGGCTATCGAAGAATTTGATGTGCGGATTGTCCGGCAGCAGCTTCGCGAACACGTCGTACGGTACGCCCGCCGATGTAATCGACGTGCCGACCAGCTCCGTCGCGACCGTCGGCGATGCCGGATCGCGAAAGTCCTGCTTCACGTCGTTCACCCAGAACGAATGAATGTCGCCGGTGACGAAGACCGGGTTCGCCACCTTCGTCCGCGTCATCGCGGCGATGATCCGCTCGCGCGCGGTGGGAAAGCCGTTCCAATCGTCCGTCCACCACCCTTCGACGCCCTCCTTGGTCTTCTGGAACAGGCGCGAGAACATCTCCCCGTTGCCGACCACCGTCCAAACCGACTTCGATCGTGAGAACACGCCGTTCAACCAACGCTCCTGCTCGGCGCCCAACAGCGAACGTCCGTCGTCGAACAGTTCTTTGCATTCGGCGGTGACAACCTGCCCGCCGCCCTTCTCCTTCGTTCGGCATGCCGCCGGCGAGCGATACTGACGATTGTCGATCATCGCAAAGTCGACCAGATCGCCGAACACGGAGCGCTGATAGATTTGCATGCCCGACGCGCGCGGAATGGCGATGCGCCGCAATGGCATATGCTCGTAATACGCCTGATAGGCCGCCGCCCGCCGCTTTAAGAACGCGGCCGGATCCTGCCAGTCCTCCGACTCCAGTGCCTGATAGTCGTTGTCGACCTCATGATCGTCCCACGTGACGAGCCACGGACAATGCGCATGCGCGGCCTGAAGCGACCTGTCCAGCTTGTAGAGCGCATGACGGTCGCGATACTCGCTCAGCGACAGCGGCTCGGGTCCGTCATGACGGCGCACCGGATCGCCCCACGACGACTCGTAGATGTAATCCCCGAGGTGAACGATCAGGCGCGGATCGTCTTTGACCATCAGGTCATAGGCGTTGAAGTAGCCTTGCTCGTAGTGCTGGCATGACGCCACCGCAAAGCGAAGCGCATCCAGCGTTGCGCCGATCGCGGGCGCCGTCCACGCTTGCCCGACCGCACTGGCGTCCCCGCCCGCAATCCGAAAGCGATACCAATAGGGCGCGCCGGGCGGCAAACCGCGCACCTCGACATGCACCGCATGCGCAAGCGCGCGCCGCGCCTGCACTTCACCGCGTTGGACGATGCCCTCCATCCGCGGATCTCGCGCCACCTCCCAAATCACGGTCACCGCGTCTGCGGGCACCGAAGTCCGGTCGAACGGATCGGGCGCCAACCGCGTCCAGATGACGAACCCGTCGTTCACCGGATCGCCCGACGCGACGCCAAGCGCAAAAGGATAGGCCGAAAATTTCGGACGCGAGGTGGACGGCCACTCGCAAGCGCCAAGCGCGGCACTGGCGACCGACACCGACGCCAGCGCCGCCGCGCGCCGCAACAACATCCGCCGGTTAAGATTGCTTGCGCGTTTCATGGCCGCCTCGAGCGTTTCAACGCCCGCCGAATACGCATCGCACCCGACACGGTGCAACAGTATTCCTCGCATCACAAAACCTTCAGCGAACTGTCATCGGCAAACTCGCGCCGTTTGGATGCGCGCGCGCATCACGCAAGACGTCTTGGACATCGCTCGCTGCGACACAGATCGCCTCGAACGTGCGCACATGCAACACGGCACGCACCGCGCGACTATCGTCATCAAATCGTTGCACGACAGTCGCGAGACTTAAACGTCGCTCTAGTTTTTCAAGCGCGGGGGCGCCGAGGAAGTTTTCTTCGGCTTCATTTTGCTTGATCGCGGGGGGCGATATGCATTTTTCGAACCGACTTTTGGGGACGTCTGCGCTTTGCATGGCGTCGCTGCTTGCCATGACCGTACCGGCCTACACGCAAGCCGTATCGTCAAGCATTCGCGGCGAGATCGTCTCGTCCGCGGACGGAACGTATGTTTCCAACGCGACCGTGGAAATCATCGACACGCGCACCAACAACATTACCCGCCAAACGGCGGCCAACGGTCAGTTCAACGCTTCCGGCCTCGACGTCGGCGGCCCCTACACCATCCGCGTGTCGGCGCCCGGCTTCCGTGACATCGAAATCAACGGCGTCTTCCTCACGCTTGGCGAACCGTTCCGCCTCACCATCACGCTGGAGGCCGCAACCGCCAGCGCGCCGGAACGCGTCACGGTCGTGGGCCAACGCGGCAACGCGAAGATCGACAAGCGCGGCGTCGGCGGCTCCTTCAACGAACGCAACATCCGCGACATGCCGACGGCCAACAACGATTTCAAGGAAGTCATCAACCAGTCGCCGCTGGCGAACCACGAGCTCGCCGGCAACAACTCGACCCAGTCGAACCAACCGCTGTCGATCGCCGGCGCCAACCCGCGCTGCAACTCGTTCAACGTGGACGGCGTCTCACAGGGCGACAGCTTCGGCCTAAACTCCGGCGGCTATCCGACCGCGCGCTCGCCCCTGCCCTACAACTGGACCAAGCAGATCCAGATCGCCGTCTCGCCCTACGACACGGAATACAACGACTTCTGCGGCGGCATCATCAACGTCATTACCAAGACCGGCGAGAACGAATTCCACGGCGGCCTGTACTACAATTTCAAGGACCAGGATCTCCGCGGCAAGGACATCGGCAACGGCACCAGCCCGCCCAAGACCGACTTCATGGAAGAGAACTGGGGCGCGTACATTTCAGGCCCGATCATCGAAGACAAGGTCTTCTTCTTCGCCGGCTACAATCGCATTCTGGCCGTCGGGACGCCGACGGAGTTCGGACCCGCGGGCTCAGGCGCGGCGAACATCGTCGGCACGGTCACTCAGGCCGAACTAGACCAGATCATCGACCTGTCGAAGACGCTCTATGACTACGATCCGGGCGGCACGAGTGCCGCCGCGCCCGAAGACATCAAGAACATCATCGCCAAGGTCAACTGGAACATCACGGACAGCCACCGCTTCCAGTATACGTACCAAGCGTCGGAAGGCGGCGCGAGCCAGGCCGGCTCCTCGCCGTCCTTCAACTCGACCGCGGCGCCGCAACGTTTGGCGCTGTCGTCCAGCCGCTACTTCGACGGCGAGGATCTGAAGTCGCACAACTTCCAGCTCTTCTCCGACTGGACGGACCGTTTCTCGACCGAGGTGAAGTTCGGCCGCGTCTTCGTCATCGGCAATCAGATCCCGCTCGGTGGCGCGGACATGCCGTCGATCCTGGTCCAAGCCGATCAAACGCCGAATGCCAGCACCGCGTCCTACACCGGCGGCGACGGTTACGTGATCTTCGGCCCGGACTCCAGCCGCCACTACAACTTCCTCGAATACACGGCCAACAACGCCAAGATCGTCGGCACGTACGACCTCGACGATCACGTCATCAAAGCCGGTTACGAGAACAAGACGCTCGACATCTTCAACAGTTTCGTCCAAGGCGCCGACGCTCTCTATCGCTTTGACTGTATTTCGGACGGCGTCGCCGGCAACGGCAATTGCTTCGACGAGGGCGTTGTCGCGCTCTTCGCCGACACACGCTTCGGCTCGACGCCCGGCGCCACGACGCCGTCGAACGGCATCACCTACCAGAACAGCCCGACGAACGATCCGGCCGCGGCCGCTGCAAAGTGGGGCTACAACATTCACTCGCTCTATGCGCAAGACGACTGGAACGTCACGACCGATCTCGCCGTGATGTTCGGTCTGCGTTACGACCGCTTCGACTCCAAGGGCGACATTCCGCCGAACGCGCAATTCGCCGCCGTTCACGGCTTCTCGAACTCGAAGGATCTCGACGGCCTCGACATCTTCCTGCCGCGCGCGTCGTTCATCTACGACCTGCCGCTCGGCGAAACGCGTGAAGACGGCGACTTCGAAGTCACCTTCCGCGGCGGCGTCGGCCGTTACTCCGGCGGCTCCCCGAACGTGTGGGTGTCGAACAACTACTCGAACAACGGCTTGCAGCAGGTGCTGCTCACCGGCTCGCCCCTCGGCGGCAGCTCGCCGCTCGCCGGCATCAACCCGAACTTCCTCACCACCTCGCCCGGCGGCGGCCTGACGAATCTCGAAGACGTGCACCCGCTACTGCAGTCCCTGCTGTCGGGCCTGTCGTCGAACGGCACCGTCAACGCGCTGTCGCCCGATTTCGAACTGCCGTCGATCTACCGCGCGAACTTAGGCGCGGACATGGAGTGGGATGGCTGGCAGGCGACGGCTGAGTACCTCTACATGGACGCGCTCGACCAGCTCTACTACCAAGACCTCCGCATGGCGCAGCGCACGACGTCGAATTCGCGCGGCACCACGATCAGCGGCGGCCGCGGCCCCGACGGTCGTATCATCTACGACCACATTGACGACATCGCCGCCGACGACACCATCCGTCCGCGCACCGGCAATGACCTTGTGCTGAAGAATGCCGACAAAGGCGAAGGCCAGTTCATTATCCTCGGCGTCGGCAAGACCTGGGACTACCAGTCCGGCAACGGCGACCTCCGCATCAATCTGGGCTATGTGAATTCGAACGTCGACGACCTTGGCGGCCTCACCTCCAGCGTCGCCTTCTCGAACTTCACGGCGCCCGCGCGCGCCAACATGAACGAACCCGAAGTTGGCCGCTCCGACTACGAGCGCAAGCACGTTCTCAAGGGCAGCGTCTCGACCAGCTGGCGCTTCTTCGACATGCTTGAATCGCGGCTCTTCCTGTTCGGTCAGTCCATGTCCGGCCAGGGCATCAGCTACACGTTCTCCGGCAACCCCTTCGTCGACAACATCAACGTCGCGGGCAATCCGGGCGGCGCAAACGTCACCTACAACGACAGCCAGCCGACCAACAAGGCGCTACTCTACGTGCCGCGCGCCGATGCCGCGACCGGTCAAGTCATCTGCGGCACGACCGCGGCGACCAGTTCGGATGCCGGCGTGTTCTTCGATCCCGGTTTCAACTGCGCCGGCTTCAATACATTCCTGGCGCAGACGGGCTTGATGCAGTTCAACGGCCAAATCTCGCCGCGCAACTACGACAGCGGTCCCTACATCACCCGCATCGACTTGGGTTTCGAGCAGGAGATCAACCTGTTCGGCGATCACCGCGCGGTCTTCGAATTCAACCTCTTCAACTTCGGCAACATGATCAACAAGAAGTGGGGCTTGTGGCAGACGCCGGTGTTCCAAAATTTCCAAAGCGTGGTGAACGCCAACTACGACGCGGAAACGAACACCTACCGCTACAACTCCTTCACGCCCGGCACCGGCCTCCAAACCAACACGTCGGCCTCGCAATGGCAGGTGCAGTTGGGCGTGCGCTACGAGTTCTAGTTACGAGTACTTGGCCTGTCGCAATCTCTTCATTTGACTGCGAAGCGGCTGCGGTGTTCCTGACCATCACCGCACCGGCGTTATCGGCAAGTAATCGAGTTCGAAGTGCCTACTACCAAGTGCCTCCCTGAATGCCCTCAGACTTGGGCGGGTCCGTCAAAAGACCCGCCCTTTTTCGTGCCCGCATGCGGTTACGCCTGTGTCGCACCAGTCGCCAAATCCGTGGCAGCGGCAATCTGGCACCGCCCGCTAAGCGCTTGATTTGCCACGAAGACGATCCCGTCCCACAGCCCGGGTTGGCCGCGCCGCAAGTCTGTAATCCGACCATCACAAAAGGTTCATGACCGCGTGGTGTACGTCATGCGCGTTCGGCGGACCCTTGGGGCTGCGGAACGACCACACAAGGGGTTCTCATGCTCAAGAAATCAACATTGGTAGCGTTGCTGGCGACAGTGTCGATCGGCGCAGTTGCCATCGCCGCGGATGATCTCGATCCGCGTTACAAGGATTACGCGCCGACCTCCGGCGTGTCGGGAACGCTGAAGTCGATTGGTTCGGACACCCTCAACAACCTGATGACGTTGTGGGCCGAAGACTTCAAGAAGCTCTACCCCGGCGTAAAGATCGAAATCGAAGGCAAGGGTTCGTCCACGGCCCCGCCGGCTTTGATCGCGGGCACCGCCCAGTTCGGACCCATGTCGCGTCCGATGCGTCCTGCTGAAAAAGATCAGTTCGAAGCGAAGTACGGCTACAAGCCGACGGAAGTTCGCGTGGCAGTCGACGCGCTCGCCGTGTTCGTCCACAAGGACAATCCGTTGAAGTGCCTTTCGCTGGGTCAGCTCGACGGCATCTTCTCCGTCACGCGCAACACCGGCGCGCCGGACATCAAGACCTGGGACCACCTTGGTGTGACCGGCGAATTCGCCGGCAAGGCGATCTCGCTCTTCGGCCGCAACTCGGCCTCGGGCACCTACGCCTATTTCAAGGAAGTGGGACTCGCGAACGGCGACTATAAAGGCACCGTCAAGGAACAACCCGGTTCGTCCGCGGTGGTCCAAGGCGTGGCGTCGGACAAGTTCGCGATGGGCTACTCGGGCATCGGCTACAGAACGGCCGACGTCAAGGCGATCGCGATCTCCGGTCGTGACGGTCAGTGCAACGAACCGACGCAAGCGAACGCTTACTCGGGCAAGTACCCGATTTCGCGCTTTCTGTATGTCTATGTGAACAAGAACCCGTCGGCGGCGCTCGATCCCGTTCGCGGTGAATTCCTCAAGTTCGTGCTCTCGAAGAGCGGCCAGGACGATACCGTGAAGGACGGGTACTTCCCGATGCCGTACGTGTTCGCTCAAGAAGACCGCAACAAGCTTGGGCTTGGTAACTAATTGACGTCTTGAAATGCTCCGGTGCCGGCTATTTGCTGGCGCCGGAGTTTCGTGCGCCTGGGGGCAGTTGCACGAATATGGGGGTCCGGGCTAAAGGCTCGGTGGTAACGGGTGGACAAGAATGTCCCAAAGTGAATCGGCTGGGCCGACACCAAAGCGGCCAACGTCGGTCGTCTACAAGCGCGAGAAGAAAACGAAAGCCTCGGTTCTCTGGGCCGACGCAATCGCCAAATACGGCATCTCGATCGGCGGCGCGCTCGTCATCATCGCCGTCTTCACGATCATGCTGTTCCTCGTCTACGTATGCCTGCCGCTGCTCGACGCCGGCCGCCTCGACGCTGTAAAGAAATTTACGCTTGGCACCGCCGGTACGCCGTTCCTCGAAGCGCAGATGGACGAGCATCAGACGATCGCCGTCGACCTTCAGCCCGACGGTCACATCAAGGCCTTCCACGTCGGCACCGGCACGCCGATTGCGGCGCCGTCCTACGATCTCGGCGGCATGACCGCCACGACGTTCGCATCGACCCTGCGCGGCGACGACGTCCTGTTCGGATTCCAGGATGGCACGATCCGCACTGGCAAACTGAATCTCAACGCCAGTGTCACGCCCGCAAACCAAGTCCCGCCCAGCTTGCGCAAGCTCGATGAGCGCGACGCCACCGACGGCACCGACGTCTACTCAAAGATCCCCGGTCAGTTTCGCAAGACCAACGTCACGACCACACTCGACGCACCCGCCCAAATCGCCGAACCCGGCGTCGCGATCCTGAAGGCTGACTATCGCCTGGGCGGCACCGCGGAACGTCCGCTCAAAACCTTCGTAACCCTCGACGCCACCGGCAAACTGCGGCTGACGCAAGCCTACACCGAACTCAACATGATGACCGGTGAAGGCACGACGCAGATCACGAACGCGGAAATTCCCCTCACGGCCAATCCCGCCGACGTCACAAAAATTCTGCTGAACACGCCCGGCGATCGCGTGCTTGTCGCCACCCGCGACGGCACGATCTACCGCTACAACACCCGCAACTTCGCCAACCCGCAACTGGCCGAAACAATCGACGTCGAGCCGGGCGCGAACGTCGAGATGACGGCGCTGACCTATCTCAACGCCGAGAACTCCATCGTCGTCGGCGGCTCGGACGGATCGATCGCGATCTGGTTCG
>JAEUMM010000185.1 GCA_016792645.1 Alphaproteobacteria bacterium
CAGGCCGGGCCGCATGGACGCGACTCACGAGCAGACCGAGGTCGCGTCATTCGCGTATCTCGAACCGCGCGCCGACGGCTTCCGCAACTATCAGACCAAGCGCAATCCGATGTCCGAGGAAGAGGCGCTGGTCGATCGCGCGCAACTGCTCATGCTGTCCGCGCCGGAGATGACCGTGCTCGTCGGCGGCTTGCGCGTGCTGAACGTGGGCACGCCGAAGCACGGCGTGCTCACCAAGCGGCCGGAGACGTTGAGCAACGACTTCTTCGTCAACCTCCTCGACATGGGCACGAAGTGGAAAGGCGTCGAGGGTTCGGACGGCGTGTTCGAAGGCCGCGACCGCAAGACCGACGCCGTCAAGTGGACCGGCACGCGCGTCGATCTCGTCTTCGGCTCGCACAGCCAACTGCGCGCGCTTGCCGAGGTCTATGCGGCGGATGACGCGAAGGAGAAGTTCGTGAAGGACTTCGTCGCCGCGTGGAACAAGGTCATGGAACTCGATCGCTTCGACCTCCACCACTGATAAAGCGAACAGGGCGCCGCGGCTATCGCGGCGCCCTACTTCTTCAGCCAAAGCACGCGGCAAGCTTCCCGATCCAAGCCTTCAAGTTCTCTTTCAGCGCCAGCGGCGTCACGCCATGCCGCACGATGATCAAATCACGGTCCGGCGCGATGATCGTAAATTGCCCGTCATACCCGTTCGCCGAGAACGACCCCGGCCCGCCGAAATCCAGCCACCAGTGCGCGCCATAGCGATTGGCCTCGACGCCGGCCTGCTGAAACGTCGGCCGGCGCGCATAGTCGACCCAACCTTCCGGCAAAAGCCGCCGCCCCTCCCAAACGCCGTCGCGCAGATAGAGCAATCCAAACCGCGCAAAATCGCGCGCCGTCATGAAGCAATAGCTCGACCCGATGAACACGCCCGCCGCGTCGAACTTCGGCTTGGCCGATTGGATGCCCAGCGGCTCGAACAGCCGCGCCCGCATGAACCGCTCGAAATCGGGCCCGTAAGCATCGAGCGCCCGCGAAGCGATCCGGCTGACGATATTCGTCGTCCCGCTCGCATAGGACCAAAACGTCCCAGGCCGATGCTCCAAGGGCAGTGCCGCCGCATACGCCGCAACGTCGTCCTTGCCCTCTTGAAACAGCATCGCGATCACATCCGACGGCCCGCCGCCGGGCGCATAGTCCTCGATGAACTTCAACCCACTCGACATCCGCAAAAGCTGATCGAGCGTAATAGCGGCCCGCGCGTCCGCCGCCCACGCCGGCACATCCGCAGGCGCCGAAACATCGACCCTGCCGTCCTTCACCAAAAGCCCGATCAGCGCCTGCGTAATACTTTTGGCCTTCGACCAAGAATGATGCGTGCTCGACGCATCAAACCCTTCGCCGTATCGCTCAAAGGAAATCCGCCCGCCCTGCACGATCAGCAGCGCATGCGTTTCACCGAGCGACGGCGTCGCCTTCGATGCAAACGCCTCACCCACCAGATCATCGAACGCCCCGCGATCGACATTGCGCAACGTACCCGCCGGCCACTCTTGCGTCGGCCAAGCCGTCCCGGAAGGCTGACCGGGCAAAGCTGGAAGATTCATACCCACCTCCTCTATCGCGTCGCCGGGCGAGCCAAAAACGGCAGCGCCGAAACACATTCAATCTGTGCCATCACGCCGTCACATCGGCAGACTTGCGCCATTTCTGCCGTCACACACCCTCGCACATTGCCATCACGTGCCGTCACACGGAAATTGCCGGAAGACCGAGCCGCAATTGCCAAAGCCTAGCCACACCGCTGCGTCGAACAAAAATAGAACACCTAAGCGCAAAAATCCATGCTCAAAACGGTCGCACCTCATGGACGATACATTATGTCCCCGTATTACTGTTCATGCATTGCCAGACCGCGACCCCGACACCGCGGCCGACCTCAGACGCGCTCCCCGGCGAACTGACGGCCCGGTCATGGCGGCTTGTCGGACCGTGCGTGATGCACGGCAGATCATGTCCCCTCATTGCCGGCGAGCACATACGCCATCTAGCGCGCGGCATCGCCTGCTTGCCTCCCGTCCATCCACGGTCCATCCTTGAACCGCAGCGTCCTAGACAGTCCGGCACGATGAGCACGACCCAGCTGAACCAAAACCGGCCGACGCCCCGCGCCACCGCAGCAACGCGCGTGGCCGCACTGCTGTTCGCCGTCGGCGCTGCGCTGCTCCCGGCCTCGACCCGGGCCGCCGAAACGGAGCCAAGCGCGAAGGCACTTGAAGCCCTCACCAAAGCCTTTGCGGCGCAGGACGCAAAGGATTGGGCGGGCGCGAAAGCGCTCTCGGAAAAGCAGCCTTCCGTCGTGCGCGACCTCGTGCAATGGCGCTATGTGTCGTCGCAGGACTCCGGCGCGACCTTCGATGAGATCGATGCGTTCTTGGGCGCGCACGCCAATTGGCCGGGGCGCTTTCAGATCGTTCAGCGCGGCGAGGAAGCGCTCCTGGCCAATGGGCTGGTCGACACGAAGGGGCCTGCCTGGTTCAAGGCGCGCCCGCCGCGCACCAGTGGCGGCTGCCTCGCCTGGGCGAAATTTCAGTTCGCGCACGAACAGAAACCAGACGCGCTTTCCGGCATCAGACGTTGCTGGCTGGCGCGCACGCTGAACCTTGCCGACTACCAGGACTGGACGAGCGGCACGCAAATGACGCTGCCCGAAGCCGACCACCTCGCGCGCGCCGACGACGCACTGTGGAATCGGAACGTCTCGGGCGCTCGCGAACTTCTGCCGCTGCTCTCGGCGAAGGCGCAGGTTGCGGTGGACGCGCGGGTCAAACTCCAGTCGGGCAACGCGGTCGATCTCGACGACCTCCTCGACGACGCGCCCACCCCAGCCTGGGCCGCGAGCCTCATCTACGACCAGGCCGTGCAGCAGCGAAAGGCCGGCAAGACGGAAGAGGCGTGGGCGCTGCTGATGAAGGCCGACGACACCGGCGCGCTCCCGCAATCATATTCGCAAGTCTGGTGGCTCGAACACAACCTCCAAGCACGCAACGCTCTCGACGCCGGCGAACACGACACGGCCTACAAGCTGGCGTCGAGCACCCACCTGTCCGCCGACAACAACATCGCCGGCTATCTCGACGCGGAATTCTTGTCCGGCTGGATCGCTTTGCGCAATTTGGACGAGCCGAAAAAAGCGCTGGTCCATTTCCAAAACGTCGAAGCGGCGGCAAAGTCGCCGATCACGCACGCCCGCGCCGATTATTGGAAGGCCCTCGCGCTGAAGGCGCTCGACGACGAAGCGAAAGCGCGGCAAGCGCTCGCAGATGCAGCGGCGGCGCCGACCACGTTCTATGGACGGCTTGCGCTTGAGATGCTGAAAGACGCGCCGCCGCCGGGAAGCCGCCCACCCAATCCATCACCAGCCGCCGCCAGCGAAGACATCGAGTCGCTTGTCCAAGCCTCCGCCGTGCTGCTGCGCATCGGCGACAACCGCCGCGCCAATGTCTTTGCCAATGCCGCCATCGACGGTTGCCAGTCTGCGGCGTGCGCCACAACGCTGAGCACACGCCTCTCGCGGTTTGGCAATAACTACGGCGCGGTGCGCAGCGCCAAGAAGGCGCAAACGCTGGGCGTGTCGCGCCCGGACCAACTCTATCCCCTGATCGACCTGCCGCCCGCCTGCACAACGGCCGGCGCTCCGCCCGCCCTTGTCCTCGCGCTCATCCGGCAGGAGAGCGAGTTCGATCCCTCTGCCGTCAGCAACGCGAACGCACGCGGCCTGCTGCAACTCCTGCCCTCGACCGCACAGGAGGTGGCACGGCGTAACGGCCTCCCCTATGCCGGCGCGGACGATCTCTACAAGCCTGAGATCAATCTGGCGATCGGCTGCTATCACGTGAAGGACTTGCTTGACGCGCTAAACGGTTCCTGGGTTTTGACCATCGCCGGCTACAACGCAGGCAAAGCGCGCGTCCTAACCTGGACCGCCACACACGGCGACCCGCGCGACGCCAAAGTCGACGTCATCGATTGGATCGAAGCCATCCCCTTCGACGAAACCCGCAACTACGTGATGCGCGTCCTCGAAAACAACCTCGCCTACAAAACCCGCCTGGGCGAACCACTGCAGCCGCAAGAACTCAACCAAATCCTCCGCCCCACGCCTTGAATGGAACAGGCCCGGCGCCGTGCCCTATGTCGTCATGGCCGGGCTTGACCCGGCTATGACGGATAAGGGAGCGCCTTGAGCCGGCCGTCGGTGCGGCACCTTTCGCAGCCTCGTGCAAATCTTCCTGCTACGCGGAGCCCGAAACATATGCCTTCAACGCCTCCGCCTCGTTGCGGATTTCGTTCAGGCGGTATTTCACGACGTCGAGCATATGGATGATCCCGCACAAGCGGTGTCCATCCTTGATCGGGACATGCCGGAACTGATGCTTGTCCATCAATTCCAGAACTTTGTTGAGCGGTTCGCTCACGTCGCAGGCGTAGACGACATTCGACATCAATTTTCGAACCGGTTGATCGATGGTGCCGATCCCGTCCTTCTTCAAGCCGCGCACGACATCGCGCTCCGAAATCAACCCCAGTATGTTCTCGTCGTCGTCCGTCACCACCAGGGCGCCGACGTCGTCAAGGTCGAGTTTTTCAAGAACATCACGCACGGTCGCGTCCGAACGAATGGATGGCACATAGCTGCCTTTGTCTTTCAAAAGACGACGTATGGTCATGCAGACCTCTCCGCCAAAGTGTTTGGGTTCACGGTAGAGCGTCAGCTTCGGAATGAGAGGCGCGGCCACGCGCGATCTGTTGACCGCCGTGGGCGGCAATGCCGACGCCGCGCAACTCGGTCCCGTTAAAGCGAGCGCTAACATGTTTCGCTCCCGACTTAAGTACCTCTGTGATTGGCACGCGCCGACGGCGCCCTGCTCCGCTTCGCAGCTGCTCGGGCGCCGTCCGGCGCCCCCGCCTAGCCGATCGGAATCCGTCTCGGCCGTGCCTCCTCAGCTTTGGGCAAGGTCAACGTCAGCACGCCGTCCTCGACCGCCGCCGCGATGCGCTTGGCGTCGATCTTGCTCGACAGCACGAACGAGCGCGCGAAGTGCCCGACATTGTATTCGCTGTAGAGCGGCTCTAACCCCTCATACTTCGACACGTCGACGCGTCCTTCAATGCGCAGCACATCGTCCTCGAGCTGCACGTCGAGATCTTTTTTCTCGACGCCCGGCATTTCCATCACCACCGTCAACGCTTCGTCGGTCTCGAAGATGTCGGTGGCGGGTGTGTAGAAGCGCGCCGGCGCGGTCTTCTCGGCCTTGGTCGCGACTTCTTTCTTCTCCTGCACGGAGAGCGATTGCGTTGATGTCATGTCTGGATCCTCCCTCGTTCAGGTGATGTTGATGGTTCGCGGCTTGGCGCTTTCGGCCCGCGGCAGGTAGAGCGCCAAAATCCCGTCGCGGTATTCCGCCTTGACGCGGTCGGCGTCCACTTCGACGGGCAGCGTGACCGTGCGATCGAAGCGGCCGTCGGCGCGCTCGCGCCGGTGAACGCTGGCGCGGGCGCCGCGCTCGATGGACTTCACGCCCGAGATGCGGATCGTGTTGCCCTTCGCCTCGATCCTAAGGTCGGCCTTGTGTACGCCCGGCGCCTCCGCGATGACCACGATGTCGTCGCCTTTGCTGAAGACGTTCAAGGGTGGAAACGCACCCCGTCCGGACGGCGAAAAGTCGAGCCACGCACTGTCGCGCAGCGTATCGAGCGCGCGCTGGAACTCCAGCATTGCGTCGAACGGATTGGAATAGAACAAAGCCATTTTTGTTGACCCTCCAAGCTGGTGTTGAAGCCAAGCCGGCAGCGCGCTCTCACAGACCCGGAAAGACGCGCGGCCAGCGCTGGGGCCGGCCATCGGCGGCCTCGGGATCCGGATCCACATGCTCGCGAGGGAAGGGCGTTGCCGCCTCGTCCGCGCGCCTGAAACAAGGCTGGACCGGCGGGTTGATAGGCGGCCGCACAACGCTGACCGAAGGGTTAAGAACCGTACTCTCGCTCATCGCCACATCCTCGAACCGTGAGCAACATGGAAACCAAACGAAACCGGGCCGCGTCGTAGCGGCACCCGACGGCCGCCGATTTGGGAATCCTATCTTCCAGCTTCAAGACCCCGCCAAACGGCCGCGTGATCTTTTTTTTGCTGCCCATCGCGGGCGGGGCGAGTTGTGCGCGTTGACCTAGTCCAGCTTCTTAAGCGTCCAATCCAAGCTCTTGTCCACCAGGGCCGTGATCGCATCGCGGATTGGCGGAATCTGCTCGGCCCGCGGCGGTCTGTCGTTGCCCGGCCAGAGCCGTTGATCCGCGAACTCCGCAGCGTGGCTGCTGAGGCCACCAACCTTGGCCCGGTGACGCACGATCTCGCGCTTCGTCTTCGCGCCAAAGATCGCGATGTCATAAACAGCGAACACGCCGGTCACCTCGGCGAGCGTACCCGTGCTGTGATAGAGACCCAGCCCCTGGAGAAATGCGCTATGAGGGTCGGCCACATAGAAATTATCCGTATCTCCGGCGGCCGCCACCCATACAACAGCATCTGCATCGACCGGCGACCGGCCCTCAAGCTCGTCCTCCGTCATCGGCGCCACCGTGAACCGCGCCGCTAACGCTTCAACGATGCGCAGCTCGATCCGTTCGTCGATCTTCCAATTGGGAACGGGAATATAGGCGTCCTCGGTGCTCGTACTAAAGAACTTGCCGGTCTCCTGCACCAGATGGAATCCGTCGCCCAATTGGGAGACGACAGCGATTTTCCGAACCGGTCGCCCGTCGGAAGTCATCAGATCTCGCGCGACCGCCGGCGAAATCAGAGTCAAAGCTGCCAGGAAAACGCCAAGGAATAGCCGAGGCATGACGCCCCCCATCGCAGAGCCGACAGTATACACGTTTCTGCACCGGCTTGTTGCAGAAGCTGCCTACTCCCACTCAATCGTCCCCGGCGGCTTCGACGTCACGTCGTAGACCACGCGGTT
>JAEUMM010000224.1 GCA_016792645.1 Alphaproteobacteria bacterium
GCATTCCCGGCCGTCTCATCGCTCCGCCCCAACGGGCGGACAACCGGGCGAAAGCCCAGGAATGTTCGAAAAGGGGCTTCGGTCCCGAAAAGGAGAACGGCATGAACCAAGAGGTCATGAATCTTTTCAACCCTCAGGTGCCGGCGCAGGTGTTCGATTCGATCCGGATCTCGCTCGCGTCGCCCGACAAGATTCTGTCCTGGTCGTTCGGCGAAATCAAAAAGCCGGAGACGATCAACTACCGCACGTTCAAACCGGAACGTGACGGTCTATTCTGCGCGCGCATTTTCGGTCCGATCAAGGACTACGAATGCCTGTGCGGCAAGTACAAGCGCATGAAGTATCGCGGCATCGTCTGCGAGAAGTGCGGCGTCGAAGTCACGCTCTCGAAGGTGCGTCGCGAGCGCATGGGCCACATCGAACTGGCCTCGCCCGTCGCGCATCGGCATGCTGCTGGACATGACGCTCAAGGATCTTGAGCGCATTCTTTATTTCGAAGGCTACATCGTCATTGAGCCGGGCCTCACCCCGCTCAAGGAACGCACCCTGCTGACCGAGGATGAATTCCTCAAGGCGGGCGAAGAATACGGCGAGGACAGCTTCACCGCCCTCATCGGCGCCGAAGCCATCCGCGAACTGCTGATGCGCCTCGACCTGAAGCAGCTGAAGGAAGACCTGCGCAAGGAAATCGCGACGACGACGTCGGAGCTGAAGCCGAAGAAGCTCGTCAAGCGCCTGAAGCTGGTCGAGTCGTTCCTCGAATCCGGCAACCGCCCGGAATGGATGATCCTGCAGGTCGTGCCGGTCATCCCGCCGGAACTGCGTCCGCTGGTCCCGCTCGACGGCGGCCGCTTCGCGACGTCGGACTTGAACGATCTCTATCGCCGCGTGATCAACCGCAACAACCGCTTGAAGCGTCTGATCGAGCTCCGCGCGCCGGACATTATCATTCGCAACGAAAAGCGCATGTTGCAGGAATCGGTCGACGCGTTGTTCGACAACGGCCGCCGCGGCCGCGTCATCACGGGCGCGAACAAGCGTCCGCTGAAGTCGCTCGCCGACATGCTGAAGGGCAAGCAAGGCCGCTTCCGTCAGAACCTGCTCGGCAAACGCGTCGACTACTCCGGCCGTTCGGTGATCGTCGTCGGTCCCGAACTCAAGCTGCATCAGTGCGGCTTGCCGAAGAAGATGGCGCTCGAGCTCTTCAAGCCGTTCATCTACAACCGGCTTGAAGCGAAGGGCCTGTCGGCGACCGTCAAACAGTCGAAGAAGATGGTCGAGAAGGAACGTCCCGAAGTTTGGGACATCCTGGCCGAAGTCATTCGCGAACATCCCATCCTGCTCAACCGCGCGCCCACGCTTCACCGCTTGGGGATTCAGGCGTTCGAGCCGGTGTTGATCGAAGGCAAAGCGATCCAGCTTCACCCGCTGGTTTGCACCGCGTTCAACGCCGACTTCGACGGCGACCAAATGGCCGTGCACGTCCCGCTGTCGCTCGAAGCGCAGTTGGAAGCGCGCGTCCTCATGATGTCGACGAACAACATCTTGAGCCCCGCGAACGGCAAGCCGATCATCGTGCCGAGCCAGGACATCGTTCTGGGCCTCTACTACTGCTCGCTCGATCGCGACGGCGAACCGGGTGAAGGCAAGTCGTTCGTCGACATGGGCGAGGTCGAACACGCGCTCGCGCAAGGCATCATCACGCTGCACTCGAAGGTCAACGTCCGCTACAAGACGGTCGACGCCGACGGCAAGCCGACGACGGTTCGCGTCAACACGACGCCGGGCCGCCTGATGATCGCCGAGCATCTGCCGCGCCACCCGGCCGTGCCGTTCACGATGGTCAACCGCATTCTGCGTAAGGCGGAAATCTCCGCGCTGATCGATATCGTCTACCGTCACTGCGGTCAGAAAGAGACCGTGCTGTTCGCCGACGCGATCATGGCGCTGGGCTTCCGCGAAGCGTTCAAGGCGGGCATCTCCTTCGGCAAGGACGACATGGTCGTTCCGCACACGAAGGAGAAGCTGGTCGAAGAAACGCGCAAGCTGATCAAGGACTACGAGAAGCAGTATCAAGACGGCTTCATCACCGAAGGCGAGAAGTACAACAAGGTCGTCGACGCGTGGTCGAAGTGTACCGACCGCGTCGCCGAAGAAATGATGCGCGAGATTTCGTCGCAAAAGCGCGATCCCGTGACCAAGCGCGTCCAGGAGATCAATTCGATCTACATGATGTCGCACTCGGGCGCGCGCGGTTCGCCGACCCAGATGAAGCAGCTGGCCGGTATGCGCGGCCTCATGACCAAACCGTCGGGCGAGATCATCGAAACACCGATCATCTCGAACTTCAAAGAAGGTCTGTCGGTGCTCGAGTACTTCAACTCGACCCACGGCGCGCGCAAGGGCTTGGCCGACACTGCGTTGAAGACCGCCAACTCAGGCTACCTGACGCGTCGTCTCGTCGACGTGGCGCAGGACTGCATCATCACGATCGATGACTGCGGCACGAAGATGGGCATCACGGTCGCCGCCGTCCTCGACGCCGGTAACGTCGTGGCGACCCTGACGGAGCGCACACTCGGCCGTACCTCTGCAGAAGACATCAAGGATCCCGCCTCGAACAAAACGCTCGTCAAGCGTGGTGAGGAAATCACCGAGGACAAGGCTGAAATCCTTGAGCAGGCGCACGTCTCGAAGGTCAAGATCCGTTCGGTCCTGACCTGCGATCTAAAGCAAGGCGTCTGCGCAAAATGCTACGGACGCGATCTCGCGCGCGGCACGTCGGTAAACTCCGGCGAAGCCGTGGGCGTCATTGCGGCGCAGTCGATCGGCGAGCCCGGTACCCAGCTCACCATGCGCACGTTCCACATCGGTGGCGCGGCCCAGGTGGCCGAAACGTCGTTCTTGGACGCAAGCCATGAGGGCAAGGTCAAGATCGTCAACAAGAACGCCGTTAAAGACTCGACGGGCATGCTCCGCGTCATGGGCCGCAACAGCCAGATCGTCATTCTGGACGACAACGGCCAAGAGCGCGCGAGCTACAAAGTGCCCTTCGGTGCTCACATGAAGTTCGACGAAGGCGACCGCGTGAAGCGCGGCGAACGTCTCATCGAATGGGACCCGTACACGATCCCGATCCTCACGGAAAAAGCGGGCTACGTGAAATACGAAGGCCTCGTCGAAGGCATCAGCTTGAAGGAAGTGACGGACGAATCGACCGGCATTTCCAGCAAGGTCGTCCTCGACTGGCGGTCGAACACGCGCGGCAGCGATCTGCGTCCGGCGATTTCGATCCGCGACAAGAAGGGCGAGATCATCAAGCTCGCGAACAAGTCCGAGGCGCGTTATCTCCTCGCCGTCGACGCCATTCTCTCGGTGGAAGACGGTGGTGAGGTCCGCGAAGGCGACATCGTCGCCCGTATCTCGACCGAAGGCGCCAAGACCCGCGACATCACCGGCGGTCTGCCGCGTGTGGCAGAACTCTTCGAAGCCCGCAAGCCCAAGGACCACGCGATCATCGCGGAAGCCGACGGCTGGATCGAATTCGGCAAGGACTACAAGAACAAGCGCCGCGTGATCCTGAAGCAGAAGGACGAGAAAGCCGAACCCATCGAGTACTTGATCCCGAAGGGCAAGCACATCGCGGTGGCCGAAGGCGACTTCGTCGAAAAGGGCGACTTCATCTTGGACGGCAATCCCGCGCCGCATGACATCCTGCGTATTCGGGGTGTCGAGGCGCTGGCTGCCTACCTCGTCAACGAAATCCAAGAGGTCTATCGCCTGCAGGGCGTGAAGATTAACGACAAGCACATCGAGGTCATCGTCCGTCAGATGCTCCAAAAGGTGGAGGTCGAGGACGGCGGCGAAACGACGTTGGTGGCCGGCGAACAACTCGATCTCATCGAATTCGAAGAGATCAACGCCAAGGCCAAGAGCGAAGGCTTGAAGGTTGCGTCCGGCAAGCCGGTGCTCTTGGGTATCACCAAGGCGTCGCTGCAAACCCGGTCGTTCTTCTCGGCCGCCTCGTTCCAGGAAACGACCCGCGTCCTCACGGAAGCGGCCGTCTCCGGCAAGGTCGATATGCTCGAAGGTCTCAAGGAGAACATCATCGTCGGACGTCTCATCCCGGCCGGTACCGGCCGCATGATGACCAAGATGAAGAACATCGCCCTAGACCGCGACAAAGCGATCCTCGACGCCCGCCAGGCGTCGCTGCCCGTAACCCCACCAACGCCGACGGATGCTGCGGCGGAGTAGGGCAGGGCATTTCAGAGTAAAAAGACGGGCGCGGGACACCACCGCGCCCGTCGTCTTTTGGGCCAAATACCTGCACTTTGGGCCTGCGACAGAATATTTCGCGAGTCTGGTTGACTAGGTTAAACGCGGCGCGTACAACCCGCGCCTCATTTGACGGCTGGCAGTAGGGCACGTCCCTAGACGCTCCGCTTGAGTCCAATGAGTCAGGTTTGAACGCACGACCCTCTGGGCGAACCCCGGACGGTCCTCTGCATTTGACCAAGCGCGACCGGGGGCCCGCACAACCCTCCGAGAGCGCTTTGTTTTTTGACGTTTGTGCGCCCGAACGATGAGTGAAGCTGACCGCATGCCGACGATCAACCAGCTGATCCGCAAACCGCGCAAGCCGAACCT
>JAEUMM010000491.1 GCA_016792645.1 Alphaproteobacteria bacterium
CGTATTCCGCGTAGATCTCGCCGAAATCGTGCGCGCGCGTTTCCGCGGGCCGCTTCTCCGGCATTTGCCGGGCGACTGTAACGAAACGCAGGAGCTTGTTTTCGGCCATCTGACGGCTCTCGTAAGAAAAGGGCTGAGCCAAGGCCTTATACGGACCAAAAGTTGCTGGAAAAAGGCGATAAATCAGCGTTACGGTAGTAATATTGACCTATTTTCGGAGATATTCCCGGTTCCGCGCACGTATTTTCCTTCCTGCTATCTCAATTAATATCATTTCGGTACTAATTCTTCGGTTTGTGCCGAATTTCGCGGCAGGTTACGGTCCGCGCCTCCGTTTGCCCCCTTTTCCAGCCCAATTGCCCCTCTGGAGTCCCATGGACCTGCTTTGGAACATCGTCTCGGCCCTAATTCTTGCGGTGGTTGAGGGACTTACGGAATTTCTCCCCGTTTCGTCGACCGGTCACATGATCCTGGTGAAGGAACTGCTGGGCCTCGACACCGGCGTGCCCGAACGGACGTTCGAGATCTTCATCCAGTTCGGCGCGATCCTGGCGATCTGCGTCATCTATTTCGAGCAGCTGTGGACTGTGACCAAAGCGGTTCCGCGCAACGAAAACGCGCGGCGGTTCTTCATCGGCTTGTTTGTCGCGTTCCTGCCGGCCGCAGCGCTGGGCGTGTTGTTTGGCGACGTGATCAAAGGCTATCTTTTCAATCACTGGGTGGTGGCGCTGATGCTGGTGGTCGGCGGCGTCGCGATCATCTTTATCGAGCGCATGGTCAAAATCCCGCAATACTATGCGGTCGAAGACTTTCCGCTCTTGCTCTATCTGAAGATCGGGCTTTTTCAGTGCCTGGCGCTTGTGCCGGGCGTGTCGCGTTCCGGTGCGACGATCATGGGCTCGCTCATGATGAAGGTCGAGCGCAGCGCCGCGGCGGAATTTTCATTCTTCCTCGCGATCCCTACGATGCTCGGCGCATCCGTCTATTCGCTCTACAAGTCCTGGTCGCTGCTACACCTTGAGCACGCGTTTGTGCTCGCCCTCGGCTTCATCGTCGCGTTCGGCTGCGCGTATTACGTCGCCAAGCGCTTCGTCGCCTTTGTCTCGAACCACGGCTTCGGCGTGTTCGCCTGGTACCGCATCATCCTCGGCTCGTTCATGCTGGGCTATTTCACGCTGAAGACATTTGCCCAAGCTTCGGCTTAGGCGCCGCGCGGTTCAGCGTACTGGCCGGTCGGGCGATAGGGATAGAGGTAGGTTTCGAGTACGGCTTCGACGGCCGTCGGTTGCACGCCGAGGTCTTTGAGCGTTCCCACACTTGCCGCATCCGGCCCGGCTTTGACGACGTTGTCTTTGCGCAGCAAACGCGCTTGATCCAGCGTCACCGGCGCGAACGGCAGCCAACCGGTGAGCGCCGCGCCGAGGTCGAGCAGGAAGTACGGGATCGGCACCCAGATTCGTTTGCGCTCGATCGTCTTGGCGACCAGTTCAAGAACGTCTTTCAGGGTGTAAATCGCAGGACCGCCGAGTTCGTAGGTGCGGCCTTGCGTGCGCGAGTCGGCGATGGCGTTCGCGACCGCGTCGGCGACGTCGCCGACGAACACCGGCTGGAATTTCGATGTGCCGCCGCCGAAGAGCGGGAAGGCGACGCGGCTCATGCGCATCAGGCCGGCGAAGCGGTTGAAGAAGCCATCGCCTTGGCCGAAGACGACCGACGGACGCAGGATCGTGGCGCGCGGGAACGCCTCGCGCACGGCGGCCTCGCCCTCGCCTTTCGACGCGGCGTAGCTTGAGTTCGACTTCGGATCGGCGCCAATGGCGGAGATATGAACCAAGCGGCCGACGCCGGCCTTGGCGGCGAGGCGAGCAATGCTCGCCGCGCCTTCGTGATGGATGCCGTCGAACGAGCGTCCGCCGGAAGGCCTTAGGATGCCCACCAGATTGATCACGACGGATGCGCCTTCGACGGCCCGCGCGAGTTCGGCCTCGTTGCGGATGTCGGCTTTGAGGAGGGCGATTTGGCCCACATTGCCGATCGGCTGGAGCGACAGGGCGTGCGAGGGTTTGCGCGTCGTGACGCGGATGCGGTAGCCGTCGCGCGCCAGGCGGCGGACGACCTGGTGGCCCAAGAAGCCCGAACCGCCGATAACCGTTACCAGCTTGTTTTCCGTGTTCCGGCTCATGCCCATCGTCCTCGCCCGTCGACTGATTTGACGCGTTGATAGCGAAATCCTGTCCCCGCTTGAAGCGGCGAATAGCGCCTGCTCGTTGACAGGCTGGGGCGCGTTCGCATACCACTCGCCCCTCTTCGGCCTGCCCAGATGGCGGAATTGGTAGACGCGCTAGTTTCAGGTACTAGTACCGCAAGGTGTGGAGGTTCGAGTCCTCTTCTGGGCACCATTCGGCTGACAAGGGTTCAGCGTAGATGAAAATCCATTTTCACGAAGGCGACCTGCCGGCCGGGGTCGACTTCGGCAAGAGCGTCGCCATCGATACCGAGACGCTGGGCCTCAATCCGCATCGCGACGCCTTGTGTTTGGCGCAGCTGTCGGGCGGCGACGGGCATTGCCATATCGTGCGGTTCGACCGGAAGACGTATGCAGCGCCGAATTTGGTGCGGCTGTTGACCGACCCTGAGGTCACGAAGATCTTTCACTATGCGCGCTTCGACGTGGCTGTGTTTCAGAAACATCTGAATACCGAGACGTCGCCGATTTGGTGCACCAAGATCGCGTCCAAGCTGGTTCGGACGTATACGGATAAGCATGGGCTGAAGGATCTGGTGAAGGAGTTGCTGGACGTCGATTTGTCTAAGCAGCAGCAGAGTTCGGACTGGGGCGCGGCTAAGCTTTCCGACGCGCAGCTTGCCTATGCAGCGTCGGATGTTTTGCACCTCCACAAGCTCAAAGGCGTTCTGGACGGGATGCTGGTCCGCGAGGGGCGGCAGGCCTTGGCCCTCAAGTGCTTCGGCTTCCTCGGCACCCGGGCGAGCCTGGATCTGGCCGGATGGCCAACGGAAGACATTTTCGCCCATTGATTTGAGCCATTTCCTCCCCAGATCGGGTTAACCCCAAGTGGCCCGATTGCCTTGATTCACACGTGGGGAGCGAACATACTGGGATCCGTTGGCACGAATTTCGCGTGGCGCTGATTTTTGCGCTGCACCATGATGGCGGAAACCGCTCAGTTCGTGCCCAGTGTGCGAGTGTTCCCCCGAGATGACAGCGATTCCCGATTCTAATTCCACCGCCGGGGCCGATCTTGAAGCCGCGCGGCGCGTCCTCGCGGTCGAAGGTGACGCGCTTGGCGCGCTGTCGCGTTCGCTCGATCAGAAATTCTCGCGCGCCGTCGATCTGATCCTGCAGGCGGAAGGCCGCGTGATCGTCTCCGGCATGGGCAAGAGCGGGCACATCGCGAATAAGATCGCGGCGACGTTCGCCTCCACGGGCACACCGGCGCAGTTCGTTCATCCGGGCGAAGCGAGCCATGGCGATCTTGGGTTCATCACGCGCAAGGACGCGGCGCTGCTGATCTCGAACTCCGGCAAGACGTCCGAGCTCACCGACGTCATCGAGTTCACGCGCCGCGCCGGCATACCGCTGGTCGCGATCACGGGCGGGGCGGAGTCGGCGCTGGCGCAGCATGCGGACGTGGCGCTGATCCTGCCGGCGGCGCCGGAGGCGTGTCCGATGGGGCTTGCGCCGACGACGTCGACGACCATGCAGCTTGCGCTGGGCGATGCGCTGGCCGTCGCGGTGATGAAGCGGCGCGGGTTCACGGCGGACGATTATCGCGTGCTGCACCCGGGCGGATCGCTGGGGCGGCGGCTCGTGCGCGTCGCCGACATCATGCATACGGGCAGCGAGTTGCCGCTTGTCGCGCGCGACGCGGTGATGAGCGACGTGCTGCTTGAGATGACGTCGAAGCGCTTCGGCTGCGTCGGCGTGACAAACGAAAGCGGCGGGCTCCTCGGCGTGATCACGGACGGCGACTTGCGGCGGCATATGCAGAGCGACCTGTTGAAACGGCGCGCGCATGAGGTGATGACGGGCAAGCCGCGGCTCGTGCGCTCCGGCGCGCTGGGCGGCGAGGCGCTTAGGCTGATGAACCAGCACGCGGTGCCGGTGACGTGTCTCTTCGTCATTGCCGACGACGCCGTCGGCGCGGCCACGCCCGCGCCCGTCGGTATCGTTCACGTGCATGATTGCTTGCGCGCCGGGGTGGCTTAGCGACCCAGATGGCTCAGTTCATTCACGATCCGCGAACGGGCCGGCTTGTTCCGGCATCACAGCAGCCGGCGCATGCCGTTATGCCTGCCGACGCCGGGCGACGCCCGCTCGACGGGTGGGAGCGGCGCGCGCGACCGAGCGTCGACGGCACGGTCGGCTACAGCCGCTTTGTGCGCATCATGAAGGTGATGCTGCCGTTGATCGCATTTTCGCTGATCGTTCTGGTCGTGATCTATTCGGCGACGGGCGGCGAGCGCAACAAGGTGCAGGTCACCTTTGAGGACGTCGGCGAAGTCGACAAGGACCGTCAGTTGGTCGCGCCCAAGCTCACGGGTACCGACGGGCGCGGGCAGCCGTTCACCGTGACCGCGAAGGGCGCGACGCAGATGCCGGGCAAAGCGCGGCGCATGGTGTTCGACAACGTGGTCGCCGACGTGACAATGCAGGATAAGAGCTGGGTCCAGGTCGACGCGAAGGTCGGCAATCTGGATGTCGAAGCGAAGACGTTGGACCTCACCGACTCGATCAACATCTTTTCCGACAAAGGCTATGAGTGCCACACGGCTGCGGCGCGCTATGACTTCGGCCTGGGCCTCTTGAAGGGCGATAGCCCGATCAATTGTCAGGGGCCGCTTGGTTTGATCAGCGCCAAGAAGTTCGAAGGCCTGCGCGAGCCGGGCATCATGCGCTTCACAGGCGGCGTATCGACCACGTACTTCCCCGCGACGCGGGAGGGCGTGGCGCGCGACGCGGCCGAGACCAATCCCGAAGGCATCGCCGAAGCCGTGCCGGACGAGACCGTCCCCGCTTCTCCCGACGCGCCGGCCAGCACAACCGATCCGGCACAGCCCTCACCCGCGCCCGCTCAACCCAAAGCCAAACCATCGCCATGATCAGAACCTGTTCTCTCGCGGCGTTCGCGCTCGCGCTTCTTTCGACCGCCGCCAGCGCGCAAGGCGTTCCCAATCCGTTTTCCGGCATGGGGCGCGACAGCGACAAGCCGATTTCGATCGCGGCCGACACGACGACCGCCGATCTGCGCAGCGAGACGGCGACCTATGCCGGCAACGTGCGTGTGGCGCAGGGAGATTTGAAGCTGCGCTCGGACACGCTCTCGATCCGTGCGGCGAAGGGCACGATCTCGCGCATCGAAGCGAAGGGCAACGTGGTCCTGGCGTCGCCGCAAGGTCACGCCACAGGGTCGACAGCCGTCTACGACATCTCGCAGCGGCAAGTGACAATGGGCGGAAAGGTCGTTCTTGCGCAGGGACAAAATATTCTGCGCGGCACGTCATTGGTCATTAACCTGGCAACGGGCCGTGCGGCCTTGACAGGTGCGGGCGGCGCGTCAGGGCGGGTCGAGGGCGTTTTTGTGCCTTCGAAGAATCCCAAAATGCCGACGATCGGCCCGGCGCCGTCGGGAGAAAAACCCGCGGAATCCAAACCGTCCCCGTAATCGCTTCACGCAACTTTAAGGCCAAGTGGGATTTTATGAGCCACTTCAATGAGTAACGGATATCAGGGCGACCCGCCTTCCATGCAGATCTATTCCGGCCAAGATTCACAGTATGGACGGCCCCGTTTGGTGGCCGAACAAACCGGCTTGGTCGTGGTGCAGATCGGCAAGGCCTTTCGCCGCCGCCCGGTCGTGCGGAGCGTCTCGCTGCAGCTGCGGCGTGGCGAGGCCGTAGGTCTTTTGGGGCCGAACGGCGCGGGTAAGACCACCTGTTTCTACATGATCACGGGCCTGATCCCCGCGGATACGGGTTCGATCTTCCTCGACGGTCACGACATCACCGCACTGCCGATGTACCGACGCGCGCGGCTTGGCATCGGCTATCTGCCGCAGGAAGCATCGATCTTCCGTGGGCTGACGGTCGAGCAGAATATTATGTCGGTCGCTGAGTTGGTCGAACGCGATAGCCAAAAGCGCCGCCAGCTGGTGGACGATCTCCTCGCCGAGTTTGCGATTGAGCATTTGCGCCGCGCACCGGCCCTTGCGCTTTCGGGCGGTGAACGGCGCCGTGTTGAAATCGCACGTGCGTTGGCGACGCAGCCGTCGTTCATGCTGCTGGACGAGCCGTTCGCGGGCATCGACCCGATCGCCATCGGCGAAATCCGCAAACTGGTGCATCACCTCAAAGAACGCGGCATCGGCGTTCTGATCACCGACCATAACGTCCGCGAAACGCTTGAGATCATCGACCGCGCCTACATCATTCACGACGGCGAAGTGATGACCGAAGGCACCCCGCGCGAGATCGTGTCGAACATGGATGTTCGGCGCGTGTATCTCGGCGAGAAGTTCTCGCTGTAAGGGCGCGCGGCGGTCATGGCTCTCACCCAAAGACTCGAGATGCGCCAGGGCCAGTCCCTGGTTATGACCCCGCAGTTGCAGCAGGCCATCAAGCTGTTGCAGATGTCGAACATCGAAGTGCAGGCGTTCGTCGAGCAGGAGCTTGAGCGCAATCCGCTGCTGGAACGCGACGAAAGCGGGCCGCCGGCGACGCGCGACGATGCGCCGGCTGAGCCTCCTGTTGCGGCCGTCGCCGATACGAGCCTGACGTTGAGGGAGGACGCGCCGCCCGCGGATGCGTCGTCCGACCTCGATACCAGCTACGACAACGTTTACGGCGAAGACTCCGCTTCCGACCGCGCGGATGCCCCGGCGGGCGACAGCGGGCCGTCGAATTGGTCCGAAGTGCGCGGCGGCGGGCGGCAGGACGGCGACGATGCCATGTCGCTTGAGGCCACATTGGCGCGCGCGCCCAATCTGCACGAGCATTTGGCCGAGCAGCTTCAGGTCGCGTGCACGGACGCGCGCGACCGGTTGATCGGCGCTTATCTGATCGATGCGATCGACGAGTGTGGGTATCTGACCGTCGATGTCGTGACGGCGGCGCAGCATCTGGCGGTGCCGGTACCGGTGCTTGAGAATGTTCTGAAGAGCATCCAGAAATTCGATCCGACGGGCGTCGGCGCGCGGTCGCTTTCCGAGTGCCTGGCGCTGCAGCTTAAAGAGCGCAACCGGCTT
Organism: Alphaproteobacteria bacterium; assembly: GCA_016792645.1. GTDB lineage: Bacteria > Pseudomonadota > Alphaproteobacteria > Micropepsales > Micropepsaceae > SZUA-430. The sequence continues at coordinate 7,263 of JAEUMM010000491.1, forward strand.
GATCCGGCGATGCAGGCGTTGCTCGACAATCTGCCGTTGCTCGCCAAGCGCGATGTTCAGTCGCTGCTGCGGCTCACGCAAGTCACGTCGGAAGATCTCTCCGACATGATCGACGAGATCAAGCAGCTCAATCCGAAGCCGGGTTTGAAGTTCGGGACCGAGACGATCCAGCCGGTCGTGCCGGACATCTACGTCAAAGAGAATCCGAACGGCGGCTATACCGTCGAACTGAACAACGACACCCTGCCCCGCGTTTTGATCAACACGCGGTATTACGCGACGACGGCGAAGGGCAAAGAGGCGAAGGCTTATCTGACCGATTGCCTCAACAACGCGAACTGGCTTGTGCGCAGCCTCGATCAACGTGCGCGCACGATCCTGAAGGTCTCGACCGAAATCGTTCGTCAGCAGGACGGCTTCTTCGTCAGCGGCGTGACGCATTTGCGGCCGCTCAATTTGCGCGCCATCGCGGAAGCGATCGGCATGCATGAATCCACCGTCAGCCGCGTGACGGCGAACAAGTATCTCGCCACGCCGCGCGGCACGTTCGAACTCAAATACTTCTTCACCTCGTCGATCGCCTCGTCCGCGGAAGGCGGCGAAGCACACTCGGCGGAGGCCGTGCGTCACCACATCCGCGAGCTGATCGATCGAGAGGTTCCCGCGAATGTTCTGTCAGATGACAGAATTGTGGAACTTCTGCGCGGCACCGGGATCGATATTGCACGGCGCACGGTTGCGAAATACCGCGAGGCTATGCGCATTCCTTCTTCCGTCGAACGGCGGCGTTTGAAGCAAAACATGGCCTTTCCGGACGGCGTTTCGGCCTCTTAAGTCAATGCGTTGACAGGGGTCCGGAACGCGGTCTACACGTCCGCCGCCTTTCGCGGGACCGCGCCGGGATTCGCGCGTTATCCTATTGGCCTGCGCGGGCCAAGGCAGTCACTTCCGAAGGACGCGAAGAGCTATGCAACTCACCATCACCGGCAAACAGATCGACATCGGCAGCGCTTTGCGCACGCACGTCGAGACGCGGCTGAAGCAATCGGTTGGCAAGTATTTCGACCGCCCCGTCGACGGGTCCGTCACCTTCTCGCGCGACGGGCATGAGTATCGCGCCGACTGCACATTGCATCTGTCGTCAGGCCTTTATCTGCAGGCACAGGGCCGCTCGACGGACATCTATGCAAGCTACGACCAAGCGGTCGACCGCATGGAGAAGCGGCTTAGCCGTTACAAGAGTCGCATTCGCGATCATCACAACGGCTCTCCGCGCAATGCGGGCGACCTTAGCCCGGCGCGTGAAACCGTTATCGCGTCCGATGACGGCGCGCCCGAACCCGCGACGCTGAATCCGGTCGTGGTCTCGGAGAACACAACGCAGCTGCGCATGCTGACCGTCGGTGAAGCGGTGATGCAGCTGGATCTTGGCGAAGCGCCGGCGCTCGTGTTCCGCAATCGGGCGCACGGCGAGATCAACGTCGTCTATCGCCGCGCGGACGGCAACATCGGCTGGATCGAAACCCACGCCGTCGCGGCGAAGAACTGAGCATGGACATCGCGGAAATCCTGGCGCCGCAAGCCGTGTTCGAAGGGCTTAAGGCGACCAATAAGAAGAAGTTGATCACCGAGATCGCGATGCACGCGGCGCAGGTCGCGAACCTCAACGTCAACACGGTGTTCGAGACGTTGTGGGAGCGCGAGAAGCTTTCCAGCACGGGCGTCGGTCACGGCATCGCCATTCCCCACGCCCGGCTGAGCAAGCTTGAACGCATTGTCGGCGTGTTCGCGCATCTCGACGGCGCGGTCGATTTCGAGTCCATCGACGAAGCGCCGGTCGATCTGGTGTTTGCGCTGCTGACCCCGGTGGATGCGGGCGCGGATCATTTGAAAGCGCTGGCGCGCGTTTCGCGTTTGATGCGCAATGCCAATTTTTGCGAGAAGTTGCGGGCTGCCAATGATCGCGCCGAGCTTTATGCGCTGCTCACCGAGCCCACGGCGGGCGTGCAGGCCGCTTAGGGGCCTGCGACGCGTTCGTTAGTGTACGCTGACCGGTTCGAGCTCGTGCTCGCGGGCGGCCGAGAAGGCCATGTCGCGATTGTCGAGGACCGCGACGCGGCGGCCGTCTGACGCGTGCAGCGCGAAGAACTTTTGCTTCTTGGGGATCGGCGCGTCGATCGGGATAACGCCCAGACCCTTCAATTCCTCGGCGTCCACCTCACGCACATAGACCGTGTTCGGGCCAATGATGCGCGAGACTTCTTCCTGGCTTAATTCGTGCGGCTGACCGCCGTAGTCGTTTCTCATGACAGGTACTCCTTAAAGCTGTCGCTTCAGCCCCGTCTTCCGGCAACCGATGTAGCGACCCTCCATGGCAATATGTGGGCACTCGGCGTCCAATTTTCGATAGGTATCCTATCTCACTCTGAAGTGATGGAAATCTGTCGAATCTGAGAGGTTGGGCGAAGGTTTCTTATGTCGATCCTGAGCAGTCCGTTGCTTAACCGTGCACTTTCAACCTCCCAGCCGTCGGCCAAGATGAACGTTCGCTGAAAGCCACGCGCGGCGATGCCCTTGTGCAGGTAGATACGGGACTCGCCTGCCGGGGGACCGTCACCTTTGATGATCAACTGGCGGTCGGCGAGCGTCACCGTCAGATGCTCCGGCGCAAAACCAGCCACAGCGAGCGTGACGCGCAACTGACCTTCGCCGGGCTCTTCGATGTTGATGGGCGGATAGGATTCCGGTGTCGTTTTCGCCAGGCGCTCCAGGATGCGTTCGACATCGTCGAAGCCTAGACAGTACGGATTGCCGAAGGGTCCTGGTCGCGACATTGGCGTTTCCCCGCGCTATAGACAGGTTCGCCGCCGTTCGCGTCCCTGAATCTCCTTCAGCATGTGGGCGGACGGAGATGTCCCGTCAAGCTCAACCACCCTTCCGCCGCATGGTCATGCCCGAAAACAGACCTTTCGCCTTATTCGACGATGCAACGTGGCCGGACCGGCCGGCGTTGCTGGCGTCGGACTCGCAAGGCTTGGTTGAAGCTTGGAGCGCGGACGACGTGCCTCGCGCGTTGGAAGCGATTGATGCGGGCGTTGCGCGCGGCTTCACAGCGGCCGGTTATTTTGCGTACGAGCTTGGCTATGTGTTTGAGCCAAGGCTGCTACCTTTACTCCCTGAAACGCGTGGGCCGTTACTAAGGTTTCATTTGTTCGGTGTGGTGCGCCATCTTTCGCCCGGCGCACGCTTTCGGTGGTTAAGCGAGCATGCACGTGGACCTGCAATGTCGGGCGATGTGGTGGCGTCGTTGAACGCAGCCGGGCACCAGGCGAGGCTTGAGCGCGTGCGGCAGTTGATCGGCGACGGCGACGTCTATCAGGTGAATTTGACGTTCAAGCTGAAAGGCGAAGCGGGCGATCCGTTCGCGACCTATCTGGCGCTGCGCACCAAAGCGCGTGCGGGGGCGTGTTCGTTCATTCGCTTCGACGATGAAGACGTGTTGTCGTTTTCGCCGGAGATGTTCTTTCGCGTGAAGGACGGCCGTATCGCGGCGCGGCCGATGAAAGGCACCGTGGCGCGCACCGGCGGCATCGCCGAAGACGAAGCGCGGCGGCGTGAGCTTGTTAACGACGAGAAGCAGCGGGCCGAGAACCTGATGATCGTCGACTTGCTGCGCAACGACTTGTCGCGCGTCGCGACGGCGGGCAGCGTGAAAGTCACCGATCTCTTCACCGTCGAGACCTACCCGCGCTTTCACACGCTGACGTCGGGGATCGAGGCGAAGGTCGACGGCGAGCCGTCGTTGTCGCGCTTGTTGCCGGCTCTCTTTCCGTGCGGGTCGATCACGGGCGCGCCGAAGATTCGCGCGATGGAGATTATTCGCGAGGTCGAGGATGAGCCGCGCGGCGTCTATTGCGGGGCGGTGGGTTATGTCGCGCGCGGGACGATGGCGTTCAACGTGGCGATCCGCACGCTGGTGCTGCGCGACGGCGCAGCCGAGATGGGCGTCGGCGGCGGGATTGTTTGGGACTCGGACGCTGCTGCCGAGTACGAGGAGGCGCTGCTCAAGGCGCGGTTCTTCACCGACGTGCAAGAAGCTGTGCGCCTGATCGAGACGATGCGGTGGTCGCCGGACGGCGGCTTCTATCTGCTTCAGCGGCATCTGGCGCGGCTGTCGGCGTCGAGCCGGTATTTCGGGTTCGTGTGCGATGAGGCGCGGGTGCGACGAGCGCTGGACGCGGCCGCCGCTGCAAAGGATGAGGTACAGCGCGTGCGGTTGACGCTTGGCGAGCGCGGGGATGTCGAGGTCACGACCGCATCGTTCTCGGCCATGCCACCTGGCGCGGTCTGGCGGTATGCGGTCGCGGCGACTGCCGTCGACAGCGGCGATTGGCGTGTGCATCACAAGACGACGGCGCGGGATTTCTACGATCACGCTTTGAGTGCGGCGACAGGATGCGACGAGGTCGTGTTCCTGAACGAGCGCGGCGAGGTGACCGAGGGCAGCCGCACGAACATCTTCGTCGAGCGCGACGGGGTTTGGCTGACGCCGCCGCTGTCGAGCGGTTTGCTCAATGGCTGCCTGCGGCGCGAATTGATCGAGAATGGGCCGCAGCGTGTCGTCGAGCGTGTTTTGCATCCGGCGGACTTGGCGCGGGGGACGGTTTGGTTCGGCAATGCGTTGCGGGGGCTTGTTCGCGGCGAGGCGGTTGCGGCGGCGGATGCGCCTGCCCTGCAGATTGGGGCGGACGCTTAACGGCGTGGCGGGCGTCACGTCAGCGCATTCGCGGATTGCCGCGCGGGCGGGGTTGGGCTAACCAACGTGGCCGCTTCTCGCGTTTTGTGTGTTCGGGGGTTTGATGCTTCGCCGGCTCTACGACTGGGTCATCCGCATGTCGGAGCACCCGAAGTCCCTGTGGGTGCTGGCCGGCGTGTCGTTCGCGGAGAGCTCATTCTTTCCGATCCCGCCGGATGTAATGCTGATCCCCATGATCCTGGCGCGGCGCGCGAAGGCGTGGCTGATCGC
>JAEUMM010000282.1 GCA_016792645.1 Alphaproteobacteria bacterium
GACCAGGGTCAACAAATAGCGGGCGAAGCGATCAAAGCTGCCGACGCCGGCAACTTCGCCACCGCCGCGGATCTCTTCGCCAAAGCCCTCGCGTTACGTCCCAATCATCCCGGCCTTACGCTGCGCCTCGCCCGCACGAGCGCACGCGCGGGCCGCAACGACGCCGCCGTCCGCGCACTCGCGGACTACGCCGCGATGGGCCTCATTACGGACCCCAACCATCCGGATTTTAAATCCGTCGCGGCCGACCCGCGCATGACGGCAATCCGCGCCAGACTCGTCGATAACGCCAAGCCGGTCGGCACACCGGCAGTCTTCGCGACCGTCGACGAGCCCAGACTGCTCGCCGAAGGGATCGCGCACGATCCGTCGACAGGCCGCACCTACATCAGCGACGTCCACAAACGCCGGGTGCTGACCATCGACGCCGCCGGCAAGACGTCCACGTTGATCGGCGAAGGCGCGAACGGCCTACTCGGCGCATTCGGCATCAACCTCGACAACGGCACGCTTTGGATTGCCGGCAGCGCTCTTCCGCAAACGGCAAACCTGAAGCCCGCCGACAAAGGACGCGCCGGCATCTTCGCCTTCGACACCGACGGCCGTTTCAAAAAAAGCGTGTTGCTCGCCGCGAAAGGCAAGGAATTCGCGCTCGGCGACCTCGCCGTCGCAAAGACGGGCGACGTCTTCGCGTCGGATTCGATCGGCGCGGGCATCTACCGCCTCGCACCCGCCGGCACCGCCGTGGAAACCTTCATCGAAAGCGACGAATTCCACTCCCCGCAAGGCATTGCGCTCTCGGCCGACGAAGCCAAAATGGCAATTGCCGACTACGCGAACGGCATTCACATCATCGACCGCGCCGCCAAGCGCGACACCGTCTTGGCCATGCCCCCGCATACGACGCTGCACGGCATCGACGCCCTCATCCGCCACGGCCGCGACCTTATCGCCGTCCAAAATGGCATCGACCCGCAACGCGTGATCGTCATCCGCATGAAGCCCGATTGGACGACAATCGAAAGCGCCGAAGTCCTCGCCGCCAACCTCCCCGACATGAGCGAACCGACCCTGGCCACGCTCGTGGACGGCGATCTGCTGATCATCGGCAACGGCCAATGGTCCCGCTTCAACGACGACGGCACGATCAAAGCCGAAGATCCCTTCGCCCCGACACGCCTATTGCGCCTGAAACTCCCGCCAGCACGCCCCTAACTACTGGGAGCGCGGGCGTCCCAGCAAAAAGGGCGACCAAAATGGTCGCCCTCATAAACGCTAAGAAAATCTAGCTTATTCAGCGGCCGCCAGCAGCGCCGACCCCGACCGCTTCATGCCGAAATTCACGGTCTGGAGGTACTTGATCCCCTCTTCCGCGATGTCGTCGCCGATCATGTGATCGCCCTCGGCGCGCAGTTCGTCCATGTCGACATACATCGAGTAGAACGACTTCGTGCGGTCCGTGATGATGCCGGCCTTGAGCAGCGTCTTGATCAGTACGCGGAAGATATCGGTGCCTTCGCGCATGCGCTCGCGGCGATGCTCGTCCGTGATCGCTTCGAGCAGCGACTCATGCGCCGCCTTCCAGTCGATGCCGACGGACTCATAGACCGACTTCATCTGCTCCGGATTGATCAGGTTGAACAGCAGCGTCTGGAAGCAGCTTGCGGCCCAATCTTCCACGATGTCCTGCTCTTGCTTGCTGAGCTTGGGGATCGTGCGGTCGGCCCAGATCTTGCCGAACTTGTGGTGGAACGCTTCGTCCGTCATGACGAGCTGCGTCAGGCGGACCAGCAGCGGATCGCGCGCCTTCGTATAGAGCGTAGCGAACGCGCCCATGGCCAGGCCTTCGACCAGCATCTGCATGCCGACGATCTTCTTATAAACTTCAGGCGCGAGAACGAGGTCGGTCAACAATGCACCCAGCGTCGGACCAACCGGAAGCGGTTTGCCCCAACGCGCTTGGACGTAACGCGAGAACCCAGTCACGTGGCGCGCCTCTTCGCGCGCCTGGTTCGCGGCGTATTCTTGCGCACCCGGATCGCGCAGGATGTGGCAGAGCGAAGCCGACAGCGACAGCGCGCCCTGTTCGCCATGCAGGATCGACGACAGAATCCACCGCGCGGACTCGTTCGCGAACTTCACCTTCTGCTTCGCCGTCAGCTGCTCGCCGAACTTCGTCTGGAAGATCGGGAAGAATTCGTCCGGCAGGATCTGGTCGTTCTCGATGTCGAACTTCTCGGAGAAGTCGATGTACTTCTTGTCCAGCGGATCCCAGAAATGGTCGTGGGTCGCGGAAATGATCTTGTCGAACGCCGTGGACCGCGCGTTGTAGCGGTCGACCTCCATCATCGCGGGGAAGTCCTTGGGGTCCAGCGCGTCGTACGCGTTGTCCTTCGTAATCTGCATTGCGGTCATCAGGTGGTACTCCCGGGAAGAAATTCCTCGAAATCCAAGCTACACAAAGATGACGCATGCGTCAATTTACGAATGACGGACCCGTCAAGTTTGACGCTACTGCGTCCGTGTTAGAGCAGCCTTAAGAGCGCGGGTGTTATTGTAAATGCAACCATAGATAGAATAGGCGGGGAAAAAGGGCGAACAGGCACTGAGGCTTAGGCCCCACACCTGACGCGGGTAATGAACACGCGGAAAGGTGGCAGGTTCGCGCAATGTCATGAGTGTGTTAGAGCAATTCCAAGGGATCGGAAGCTGCCCATCAGAGGCGGTAGATCCCAACACGGAACGACCCACTCGGGGGAGTGCGGGCGGCCGTCGAAGTGTTGAGATGGGGGAAGGGACGCAAAGTGAGTTGTCGAATTGCGCCTCGTTGCGCCCCGAATGCCGGTGGGAAACCGGTCTGTCGCGAAATTTCCGGACGCTCGGGCGCGCTGGGCGCGACCACGTCCCTCTCAGTCATCGCCATTGAAGCAACCAGAACGCGCAGCCTCGACGCCGCGCGCAGGGAGTAGACGAGTCACATGATCCGCTTTCTTGAAACGATCTTCTTCCGCGGCCGCGTGCTCGTCCTCGCGTTGATTGCGATCATCACCATCGTCCTGGGCTACGAAGCGACGAAGCTGCGCATGGATGCCGGCTTCTACAAAGGCCTGCCGACGGGTCACGAATACATCGCGACCTTCCTCGAATACCAAGACCGGCTCTTCGGCGCGAACCGCGTCATCATCGTGGTGCGCAACACCAAGGGCGACATCTGGAACAAGGAATTCCTGACGACGCTGAACGACGTCACGCAGGACGTGTTCTACCTGCCCGGCGTCGACCGTCGCACGGTGACCAGTCTTTGGACGCCCAACACCCGCATCCTTGAAATCACCGAAGACGGCATCTCCGCGCGCGACGTCATCCCGGGCACCATCACGCCCGAGAAGATGGAAGGCAAAGCGATCAAGCAGCTGAAGAACGACGTTCTGAAGGGCAACCTGGTCGGCCGCCTGGTCTCGAACGACTTCACGGCCTCGCTGATCGTGACCGAACTTCTGGAATACGATCCCGCCACGCAACAAAAGCTCGACTACATCGATCTCGGCGAACAGCTCGAACAGAAGATCCGCAAGAAGTTCGAAAAAGACGGCTTCGATATCCACATCATCGGGTTCGCCAAGAACATCTCGGACATCGCCAAAGGCGGTCTGGAATCGACGCCGATGTTCTTCGGCGGCGCGTTCCTGCTCACGATTTTCGCCGTCTATTTCTATTGCCGCGAATGGAAGCTGACCTGGCTGACCGTCGGCTGCTCGCTCACGACGGTCATCTGGCAATTCGGGCTTCTGACCGTCCTGGGCTACGGCCTCGATCCACTGGCGATTCTGGTGCCGTTCCTGGTCTTCGCTATCGGCACCAGTCACGGCGTCCAACAGCTCAACATGATCACCTCGGAGCTCTCGCACGGCCTCTCGCCTGAGGCTGCCGCGCGATCGAGCTTCCGCGGTCTGTTGATCCCGGGCTCTCTATCGCTGATTACCGCCGTCGTCGGCTTCGCCGCCCTCTACGTCGTGCCCATCCCGCAGATTCAAGAACTCGCGGTCACCGCCTCGATCGGCACCGGCCTCAAGCTGATCTCGAACCTGATCATGCTTCCCGTCATCGCGTCGTACTTCACGTTCCACGAAAGCTACCGAGAGCGCATCACCCGCGCGCGCGACACGCGTTTAAAATTCATGAAGCTCTTGGGTGTGTTCGGCACCCCCGCGGTCGCCTTCCCGCTGACCTTCGTGTTCCTGCTGCTCTTCGGCGGCGCCATCTGGGCGAGCAAAGACCGCCACGTCGGCGACTTGCATCCGGGGTCGCCCGAACTGCGCCCCGACGCACGCTACAACATCGACGCCCGCGTCATCTCGGAGAAATTCTCCGTCGGCCTCGACCTGTTGACGATCGTCGTCGAGACCCCGCCGCAGGCCTGTATCAACTACGCGTCGATGAACTATCTGAACGAGTTCAGCTGGTACATGCGCAACGTCGAAGGCGTGCGCGAGGTGCAAAGCGCGCCGTTCACGGCCAAGCAGATCGCCGCCGGTTGGAACGAAGGCAACTTGAAATGGCGCGCTCTACCACGCAACCAATACGCCCTCGTCCAGGCGGTGGGCCCGATCCCATCCTCGTCGGGTTTGATCGACATCGACTGCACGCTGCTGCCGCTGCAGGTCTTCCTCGTTGACGGTAAGGCCACCACGATCCACCACGTCGTCGATGCGGTGAAGGAATGGATGGACAAGCGCGGCTTTGCGCACGTGCTCTCCGCCGGCCGCAACAACGGCGACCGCATCATGCCGCCGGAATTCTTGGCCGACGGCAAGCCGCGCCGCGAGCCGGCCAATCCGACCTCGACCTGGACGCTCACCCGCGACCAGGCGGTGGGCCTGACCTACAACGCGCCCGTCCAGATCAAAGACCAAAAGCAGATCTTCACGGTCACGGGCTATCTGCCGCCGCCGTCGGGCAGCGATTTGGAGTTGCTCGGTCTGCCGGGCGAAGCCGTTAAGGGTGCCGTCGCCCAGATCGACGTCATGCCGGACAAGGACGGCAAAGCGAAGATCGACCTCACGTCGGTGATCAACAAGCCCGAGTTCAAGGACGCGACGATGTACGTCCTAAGCGGCGTCCCCGACTCGTTCACGATACGCCTCGCCTCGGGCAACTCCGGCGTCACCGCCGCGGTCAACGAAACGATCGAGACATACGAGCTGCCCTCGACGCTGATCGTGTACGCGATGGTGCTGTTCTTGACCTACATCACCTACTTCGACTGGCGCGCCGCGGTCGGCTGTATGCTGCCGCTGCTGTTCGCCACGTTCTTCGGCTACTTCTTCATGCTGGAGTTGGACATCGGCTTGAAGGTGTCGACCTTGCCGGTGATCGTCTTGGTGGTCGGTGTCGGTGTCGACTACGCGTACTACATCTACAATCGACTGCAGTACCATCTGTCGACCGGCGCCAACATCACCGAGTCCTATCAGGAGACGATCCTGGAGACCGGCAACGGCGTCTTCTTCACCGCCTTGAACTTCGCCCTCGGCGTTTCGACCTGGTCGTTCTCGCCGCTGAAGTTCCAGGCCGACATGGGCACGCTGCTGACCTTCATGTTCCTCACGAACATGATCATGGCCTTGACCGCCCTGCCCGGCATCGCCGTGGTGCTCGACACCCTGCTGCCGCGCAAGAAACTGCCCTACCCGGGTCCGGAGCCGGGCGGCCACTGGCATTAACTCTCAGCCGCGGAAGACGCGGAATCAAAGGGCCGGAGGCAACTCCGGCCCTTTGCCTTTGAGGGCCCATCTGTCAGACTCTGCGCTCACCAATTCGCCGCGCGGAGCAAGTTTCGACATGTTCGACAAGATCGTCTCCTATCTGGAAAAACGGATGGAGCAGAACGCGATCAACCCCGATCCGTTCGAGCGCCGCCAAGTCGCCGTCGCGTCCCTCCTCATTGAGGCCTCGCGCCTCGACGGCCACTACGACGCCGTTGAGCAAGGCACGGTCGTGCGCCTGTTGCGCGAGACGCTGAAACTCCCGGCCGACCAAGCCCGCGACCTCTTAGGCCTCGCCGAAGCGCGCCAAGCCAACACCTACGACGACTGGGTCTTCTGCGAGGCGATCAAGAAGGGCTACTCGATTCCCGAACGCATCGACATCGTGAAGCATCTCTGGGAAGTGGCCCTCGTCGACGGCCAACTCCATCGCATGGAGACGCTGATGATCGACCGCGTCGCCAAGGAATTGGAGCTGACGCCGGCCCAAGCCGCCGCCGCCAAAGAAGCCGCGCAAGCGAAGAAATAGCGCTTAGACGCCGACGAACGTCGCGAACTCACTGAGCGGCGCCCGCTCCGTGCGCAGCGCGTTGATCGGGTGCGTCTCGTCCATCGTCCCGATCCCCATTCCGCAAAACAGCATCAGCTCCGGCGGGATGGCCAAGAATTCGCCCAGCGTCTTGTGCCAAATCGCCCAAGCCTCTTGCGGACAGGTATGCAGCCCATGCTCCCGCGCGAGCAGCATGATCGACTGCATGAACATGCCCAGATCCGCCCATTGCCCCTGCTGCATGGTCCGGTCGATCGCAAAGAAGAACGCCGCCGGCGCGCCGAAGAACTCGAAGTTGCGCGCGAAATTCATCAGCCGCCCGAACTTGTCCTCGCGCGGCACGTTGATCGTCGCATACATATCCTCGCCGCACTTGAACCGCCGCGCCTTGTAAGGCTCCTTCAGCTCCGGCGGATAAATCTGATACTCCGTCCCCTCGCCGCGCGGCTGGCTCGGCATCTTCTCCTTGATGATCGCCTTAAAGCGAACCATCTCCGCTCCGCCCAAAACCCAAACATGCCAAGGCTGAAGATTCCCGCCCGAAGGCGCACGTTTCGCCGTCTCCAAAATCTGCCGAAGCACCTCACCCGGCACCGGCTTGTCTAAAAAGGCGCGTGTCGTAATGCGCGATGTGATCGCGTCTGAAACTTTCATAGGACCAAGCCTCGCTGAAATGACGTATGCCGCCAGATTAAGCACGCAAAAGGCCGCCGTCGAGCGACGGCGGCCTTGGCATACCGTTACGTCTTAAGCGAACTAGACGTCCAAATTCGCCACCGCCAGCGCGTTGTCTTGGATGAACTCGCGCCGCGGCTCGACGACGTCGCCCATGAGCTTGGAGAAAATGTCGTCCGCCGTGTCGCCGTGCGAGATCCGCACCTGCAGCAGCGAACGCACGTTGTCGTCCAGCGT
>JAEUMM010000305.1 GCA_016792645.1 Alphaproteobacteria bacterium
GCATTTGCTCGCCATCATCAACGACATCTTGGACCTGGCGAAAGCTGAGTCCGGCAAGCTGGAACTCACCGAGAGCGTGTTCGACCTCAACGCCGAGATCGAATCCACCCTTCGCATGTGCCAGCAGAAGGCCGACGAGAACAACATCAAGATCGACCTCACCCCGGCGCGTGGCGATCTGCACATCTTCGCCGACGAACGCTTGATCCGTCAGGTCGCGCTCAACATCGTCTCGAACGCAATCAAGTTCACGCCCGTCGGCGGCCGCGTCACGATTGATGTCCGCATCGAGCGCGACACCGGCGCGACGTTGACGATCACCGACACCGGCATCGGCATCGCGGCGAAAGATCTCGACCGCGTCCTGCGTCCGTTCGAACAAGTCGAAAGCGCCCTCTCGCGCCGTCACGGCGGCACCGGCCTCGGCCTGCCCTACTCCAAGCGCGTCATCGAAATCCACGGCGGCACGCTGAAGCTATCCAGCCAAGTGAACCAAGGCACAACCGTCCGCGTCGACCTCCCCGCCGCCCGCGTCCGCGCCGGAACCGACGCCGCCGCCCAACCCGCGACCCTCGCCCAGGCAGGCTAACCGCAGCCGTCGAACCGCTCGCGTAGAGCTACGGCGCGCCTTTCGCCAACCGCTCGAGTTTCGCCAAGGCGACCGCCGCGTCCTCGCCGTAAGCGATACTGCCGGCAAAGCCGCCTTTTGCGTCGATCAGATAGACCGTCGCGTCGTGGTCCATCGTATAGCCGGCGCCGCCTTCGACCTTCGCTTTGGCGTAGTAGACGCGCAACGGCTTTGCGACGGCGGCAATCTGATCCGCCGCACCGGTCAACCCGCGGATGCGCGGATCGAATTGTGCCATGTAGTTCTTCAACTCCTCGACCGTGTCGCGCTCAGGATCGACCGTAACGAAATAGACGCCAAGCTTGTCCGCATCCGCGCCCATTTTGCCCAGCGTCGACGACAGCGAAATCATCGTCGTCGGGCACACCTCGGGACAGTAGGTAAAGCCAAAAAACACGACGGCAGGCCGGCCCAAAACGTCGCTCTCGCTCACCGCCTTGCCTGTATGATCGGTGAGCTTGAACGCCTGAACGACCTGCGTCCCCAACTCGAACCGGTCGCTCGCCGCCGGCTTGCGTCCGCCCAGATCGATGAGCCCAAGCCCGACGGCGATCCAACCGAGCACCAAAATCGCGATCAGCGCCAGCGCGCCGTAACGGATGATGCGCAACGCCTCAATGGCCATGCCCGCCCCCCATCGCGCGCACGGCCAGCACCGTGTCGACGCGCGTACCGTCGTCGAAGGTCAAGGTGATCGGCACGCTCTCGCCCTCCGCAAGCGGCCGCTGCAAACCGATCAGCATCAGATGCAAGCCGCCCGGCTTCAGTTCGACCGCACCGTTCGCCGGAATCTCGAGACCACCGTCGACCGGCCGCATCTGCATGACGCCGCCGTCCATTGTCATGTTGTGAACCTCGACGCTCTGCGCGACCGGCGACAAACCACCGACAAGGCGCGCGGGGGCCGCAGCTTGATTTTGGATCTTCATATAGCCCGCGGCAACGGCAGCGCCGGGCGGCGTCGCCATCGTCCACGCATCGGCAACGACGATCCCGCCGGTGCCGGATTTGGGTGCCGGCGCAGGCGAACATGCGCCGACAGCGGCGGCAACGAACGCAACAACGAGAAGAGCGGAACGAAAAGAATGTGTCATGGGCTGAAAGCTCCAAGGGACCGGGAAAAGGAAAAACACCAAAACGCGCCGCCCTGGAAGGGGTGCGCATCACAAGCTGCAAAACGGAGAAACTAGGGTCCTGGCGGGCCCGTGGGCGGCGGCTGCGCCCGCCGGTCGGGCACGACGCGCGGCGGCAAAGCAACGACAGGCTCGACCGCCGCGACACGCACGGCCGCAACCACGCGTGCCGCAGGCGGCGTCAGCGCCGAACAGTCATGCACGCGGCAATGCGCGCATTGCTGCTGATGCACATGCCCTTTGGAGGAGTCGGAATCGCCGTCCTTCTGCACGACGCACAGCTGCGCCGCCAAAGCCTGCGCTCGCATGGCGATCGACGGCATGACGAGCTGCGCCATGACGGCAAGCGCAAAGACGGCCGCGCGCCAAACGCGCCGCTCCCTGCCGCTGATGCCGCGAGTCACCATGAGCCAACTATCGTCGTCGCCAGGCGTTGAGAACATGCGCCGGAATGTCCCTGCGCACGCGCCCTTTGTCGCGCAAAGCGGCTCTGCGCGCCCTGATTCAGATCAAGGCGTGTCGCGGCACCCTTTGTGCGCTTAACTTGCGGCAGTAAGCCTCACGAACACCATCGCGCCGTCAGGATCGCCGCCATACGACGGTTCAAGCGCATCCGGTACGAAATTGACGCTGTAGAGCCCGCCGATGCCAAGCCGCACGTTGTCGGTCACGTCGAAATCCCGCACGACGCCCAGCGAAATCTTAGCAACGGTCTCCACCGGTCCGTGATGGCCGCCCTCGCCCAGCTCGTTCGTTTCGATGATCTCGCCGCGTCCGAAGAACGTCCAGTCTCTGTCCGGCGAATACGCGCTCTCCAGCGCCAAAGCGAACTGGCCCTCGCCCTCTGTTGAGTCGCGCGCGCCGAGGATCAGCGTCGTCGCCCACGATGCGCCGTCAGCCAGCGGCAAATTGTAGATCGCGCTCGCCGACCAGCGCGTCTCGTCGCCCTCCGGCTCCAGCTGTTCGACGCTGTGCAGATCGGCCCATGACACCTGCAACGACCAGTTCGCATCCGGATTCCAGCTGATGCGCACCGAGGGGCTGTCGAACTTCGCCTCGTCGAAATTGTGACGCTCTTCGTCGGGTTCGCGCCCGGTGAAGATCGACACCTCGGCCTTCCAGGCCTCATGCACCCAGCCGGCGGTGAGCACGCCGAACGTGATATGCGTCGAATCGAACCAGTGATGAGTGATCGGCGCCTCGGGACTGTCCATAATGGACACGCGATGCATGAAGGCCGGCGGACCGAACGCAGGCTCGCCCGGATAGCCGACATAGAGGAACAGACTGTCGCTTTCACTGACCGTTTGGCTGAACGACGCGGCGAGCTCCATGAACAGATCATGCGGATGCTGCCGGTCCACCAGCGTGGTTATGCCGTTGGCGGTCTCGCCCGCTGCAAGCAACAGCGGATACCCCCCGCGGCCCATGAACAGATCCGGGCTCAGCATCGCGCGCAGACTCAAAGTGCCGCCGCCATCGAACGACCGGCGCGCCGAGCCCATGATCATACCGTTGACGAACGCCTTCTCGTCGCCGCGCGGACCGTCCTGCCAATCGTAAACCCCATTGAGCGTCACATGGCCCATGAGCATCCACGCCCCGCTCATCACATGGCCCATCATGTGTTCGCTGCTGTCGGGCTGCCAGGCCGTTCCCGAAGCATCGCGCGCCATCGGATAGCCGCCCAACACGCCCGTCATGCTCGTCATGCCGTGGCCCGGCGGATGCGCGTCGGGATCGTGCTTGTGCTCGCTTTGCGCTTCGGGTTTTGCCGGCTCCGCCCGGTGGTCGTGTGCCAAGGCGTTGCCGCTTGCCGCCGCAAGGGCGACGCTCGCGCAGAGGATACGAAGTCCGGTCATTGAGAATCTCCTGGTATCGATACTTAACGAGTGGGTGGTAAGCGAGAGGTTCACGTCGGCGCCTCCAGAACCGGAGGCCCAACGACAGTCGTAAACACCGCCGTGGCGATCAGAATGACGCCGGCCAACGCGATCTCCGCCCATATCGAACGGCGAAGGCGCGCAGCGGCGGCAACGTCGCCGCGCGCAATGCGCGGCGTCAGGTGAAGTTTGTTGACGGCAGCCAGCATCAAAAGCCCGGCGACCAGCGCCAGCTTCAACAACACAAGCTGCCCATAGGCGGACGTCACCGCCGCATCGATCGTGCCGAGCAGAAGCCAAAGCAAAACGCTGCCGGCGATAATCAAACCGCCGACGGCAACCGCCGCAAGGGAACTGAAGCGTTCCAGCACCGCTGCGGCACGCTCCGTATCCCGCGCCGAGGCGACGATCAGCAGCGGCACGAGCGCGCCGATCCAATAGGCGACGCCGGCCAAATGAACGAAGACGATCAGCCGCGCCAGATCACCCGGCCCGACCGAACCCGTGTGGCCGGTGAGCGCAAACGAACCCACCGCGGCCAGCGCCCCCAGCGTAGCAACCGCTTGCCCGACGCCGGCCTGGAATGAAAACGCCAAGACGGCGGCAAGCCCGGCCGCGCGCACGATGGAGGCGGTGCCTTCGCTGCCCTCGAGCACGATCTCCAGCAACGACCGGTCCCACAGACCGGCCGCGTCGTCGCCCAGCATAGCGCCCAGAACCATCACGCGCGCCGCCGTGAGCGCGATCGCGGCCACCGCCGCGACGCGCACAAACCGCAGAATCCGCCTTCGCGCCGCATCGTCGAGATGCGAAGCGAACAGCGCCAAAAACAGAATGCCGCCGCCGGCCGTCAGCGTCGCTGCATAGAGCAGCGCCTTCACGCCAACGGCGGCGACGCTCCAGATCATCAGTGCCCGCCCGGATGATCGCGCTTGTGGTCGGGGCCTGCGACGGAGGTGAACGAAAACGCTCCCGTCATGACGTGCCCGTCATCCGCGCCGGCGGTCCACTTGACCTCGTACGTGCCGGGCGCAAGCGCAGGCAGCGAAAGCGAAAACGTCTTCGCCGCCGCCGCCGACTTGTCGACCGCAAGAGCGATGTCCGCGTCCTTGCCGGTGAGCTTCACCGTCACCAAGCGCACCGCGTCCGAGAACGTCAGCGTCATCGTCTTCGGATCGGTAACCGTCGCGCCGTTCGCCGGAACGGAGCTTTCCAGAGCCGAATGCGCCAATACCGGCGCAGCAAAAAGCAAGGCGGCGACGGCTGCCGCGAAAAATCTAAGCATGATGGTCGGACTCCCACATGTGTCGTGAACACCGCCGGTGTCGATGAACGGGCGGATTGGTCTTCGCAATGATGGCTTTAAGGAAACGCGCCTGCTCAGCCGCGCGCGATACGCAACGGCGGAATGGCGCAATCAGCTCTGGACGGATCGCGGCGGCGGCGTCGGCGGATCGACGGCGGCGCGCACGGCAAGCCTGCCGACGGCATCCGCACAGCGCGCCGCTGCAAACAAGGGCAACGGCTCGGCCGTCGTCCAGATCGCGGCTGCCGGCGTGCTGGCTGAGCAGCAATGCGCCGGCGCCGAATTGCCGTGGCACTTGCAGTCCTGACCGTGATCACATGGCGTTTCGTGCGCAGCGTGCGCATCGCCGTGCGCGTGGTGATCGTGCGAGACCGCCGCCTCCAGAGGCACAGGCACCGCCGCAAAGACCGGCGCCATCGCGCTCACCACCGAGGCCGCTGCAAAACAAAAGACAAGCGCCACGATCCATGCCCGCCGCGGCGCAAGTCCGCGGACCAGGCATGCCGCCCGAACAACGGCGGTCGAAAGCGCTCGGTACCCCATAGGGGTATCCTAGACGAAGAAAAACACGGTGACCAGTCGAAAGCCTGCCCGCGGGACGGCCAACTTACTCAGCCTTCTTTCCGCACGAAGAGCAGCCGCACGCGGCCCGTCGGGTCGGTCTCCGTCCAGCCGCGCGCCCCCGCGAGGCCTTCGGTCCAACCCATCATGTCCTTGTCCGTACGATAGAAGAGGTGCCAGTCCGTGATGAATTCCATCGGCCACAAATTGCTGAGCTCGGTCTCGTTCATGTTGCCAATGATCAGCATGCCGCCGGGCGCCAACCGCTCATACAGCCGCGCCGCCAGCGACCGCGCGCGCCGGTCGATCAGATAGTCGAGAAGCCCGACGGAATAGATCAGATCCTGCGGTCCCACATCGTCGAGCCACGCGCCGCCGCGCAGCACGTCCGTGAACGACACGTTGATCGCCTGCACCTTCGCTTGCGGCTTCATGCTGATCGTCAACGGATGTGCGTGCTCGTAGGCATAGGCAAGCGCATTTGCTTCCTGATCGATCAGCGTAAAGCGCACCGGCCCTTGCGGCGCCTCGGGATCCTTCAGATAAAGCTCGACCTCGCGCGCCGACCCGCAGCCGAGACTGAGCACCCGCACGGGCGTGTCGCCCTTCTGCGCGCGAACGGCATCGCCCAAGACCTTGCGCACGACATGCATACGCGTGCCGATGCACTCGGCCACGTCGAGCCCGATGCGATGCATCAGCTGCCCATAGACGTCGGCGCCTTCGCGCTGCCAATCATAGACGTAGTTCATGATTTCGAAGTCGCCGGGATAGCCCGCCGGCTTGAAATAGCTGCGATGCCACACCGGCCCGTGATTGAGTTCGGGCGTGAGCACCAGCTCGGTATACTCCTTCATCGCCTCAAGCCGCTTCTTGTCGGCCATGACGTCGACGACGAGTTGATTGCCGGCGCGCCAGAGGCTGCGCCACTGCGGAATGATGCGCTCCTCGCACATCGCATAGGCCTCGTCGACCGACATGCCAGCCGACTGATGCGGAAACGGCTTGACGCTCGCCTCGACGACCGCGCGATAGGCGCGCAGGAAACGCAGAACGTCGGCGCAATGCGCGCGATACTCTTGACTGACCATCCCGCCCACATGCGGATCGAGGGTCGCAAGCTGCTGCGAGATGCGCGCTTGCGCGTTGCGGCGCAGAAGCGAATGGAAATCGACCACGCCGTCGACGAGATTGAGCGCAACCTTCGATCCGAACACCGACCGCTCGGCCCGCACGACCTTCGCCTTGCCCTCGAAGATGGAAAGGCCGGCCTGCTTCACCGCGAAAGGAACAAGTTCCCCGACCTCGAACGTCGCATCGACGCTTTGATTGGCCGTGACGCAGACGCCGGTCAAACTGATGTCGCTGAGACGGTAGATCGCCGATTTAAGCCACACTTTCGGCGGCGCGCCCGCGAACAGATCGGACGCCTCATACCGTTTGGGCCGGAAGAAGATTTGCCGGCCGCTTGAACCCTTTAGTTCCTCATAGGCGAGCATTTTCCCCCCACACGCGAATCGCCCGCTCGTCCAAAATGACGCACGTTGTATCCTATAGCGATAATCCGTATGCGGAGGAAGAGTGTTTGCACCCTTCACTCCGCGTTTACACGTTGATAGAGAACGGTAAATACGCCGTTAACCAGGCGACTTGCCTCGCCAAACGGCAACTGACGCTTTCGACATCAACCATGGAGAAAAAATGCGTCACAAACAGCCCGCGCTCGCTGTTGATGCGGTCGTCTTCGACACGCACGATCGTCTGCTCTTGATCCGCCGGAAGTTCCCGCCGTTCAAAGGCCGCTATGCGTTGCCCGGCGGCTTCGTCGAATTCGGCGAAACGGTCGAAGACGCCGCCGCGCGCGAACTGCGCGAGGAGACCGGTCTGAAAAGCAAATCGTTGCGTCTCGTTGGAATATATTCCGACCCCAAGCGCGACCCGCGCGGCCACACCGTTTCTGTCGCCTACCTGATACAAGTTGGAAGCGCCGCGCCGAAAGCGGGCGACGACGCGCACGCCGCCGCATTTGTCGCCGATTGGCGCGGCAGGAAACTCGCTTTCGACCACAACAAGATTCTGGCCGACGCGCTGAACCTGATCGCGAAGGCTTAGCGCGCGGCGGCGCGTACGGCGTCGATCGCCGCCATCGATTTCACCGGATCGTCCTCGGCCAGCGGAAATCCGGCGCCGTCGAGCAACGCGGCGACGACATGCTCAAGCTGAGCCGCAAAGGTCGAAGGCCCTTCCACCACCTCTTTCCGGTCCGCGCCGTCTGCTTGAATTTCAAGCACATGCCCCATTTGCGGCGCGAGGGGATTGATGACGCGCAAAGCGCCGCG
>JAEUMM010000317.1 GCA_016792645.1 Alphaproteobacteria bacterium
GATGCCTTGCGAGATATCGAGGTTCCGTCCGAGCCCACTCCGCCCGCAATTCAATTTCCGCAGGTGTCCACTTGGGGCTTGGCCGAGCAGTGGCCGGTGACCGACGGAATGGGAACGAACCGGCCGTGATGCCAAGGGTGACGGTGGGCGTCGCGACGGCGAGTTTCGAGGTCGCCTTTGCAGTCGTCCCCGGACCGCCACAATCCTACCGCGGCGGGTCACTCAAGACCGGCCGTTAGGAAGCCCTCGGTCCAGGGCGGCCGGAGATCGCCGAAGGTGGTCGTTCGAGGAGAGTGCCACATTGTGCGCGAGGATTTGCTTCGGCGTCGCGACAAAGCTCTACGCCATACTCAAAGCCCAACCGCCGCAGCCAGCGCGCAACAAGGGTTTCTTGATGGTGACCGCTTGACTATTTTCCGAGATAGCCGCGATCAACGTAGGGGAAACCGTTGAGCTGACAATCGCTGCCTTCATCGTAGTTATAGTAGGCGCGCACCTCTGCGATCCGCTGGTTCCGCATGACGTACCATTCCGTTCCGCGGAACATCATCCGGGCGCCGTTTGACGGCATCGTGAAGGCACAACTCCATTCGCTCACAACCTCATCGCCACTTGCGATGGTATGGTCGATTCTCCAGGTCGGCTGGTAGATCTGGCCAAATTTGCGCCAATACTTTGCGAGGTGTTCTGCACCTCGAATTGGCGGATGTACCTGCGGGAGAAAGTAGTGAACGACGTCGTCCTCCAGGGTCGCCTTCAGTTCCTCAATGTCACCAGTGTTGCATCCATCGAAGTACCTTAGAACGACCTGAACGTGGGATTCTGGCGTCATGATAGTCCTCAGCTGGCAGATGGCCGCCGACACTGAGCATGCCGCCGCCCGCCATGTTTCGGCAAGGGACTCAAGGTGCACCAGGGCGACCCAGCCAATCAGGACGATCGACGGCTTGCGCGATCGGCGGGTGACCGCATTGGGCCATTGATCCGCGTTCGTAGCGTTCCTCCCAAAGGACCGGATTGAGCGTGCAACTGCATGCAACCAGCAAGGCCCGCTGCGGGGTGCACTCCAACTGCCTGTCACCGGATTTCACAAACACCATCGCCCGCGGAGGTTCCGCTTGTGGTATGTTCAAGTCATCTGAAGCGTGAAGGAACACTCATTCACCCGGAAGATGGGAACGAGGAAGAAGCTTACGCTCTCGCCAGACCTGTCGCCCGGTTCTTCAACCAGGAGTTCTTTCCGTGGCAATCCCGCGCGAAGCCGTTCGTTGGGAGGTTGGCAGCGTTCCGTTCGTTTTCGTCGCGGGGTCGCTTCTGCACTTCACCTACGATTGGCTCGGCCGTTCGTTCTGGATGGCGCCCATCGCCGCGATCGACGAAAGCGTCTGGGAGCATTTGAAACTCGCCTTCTGGCCGGCAGCGGCGTTCGCGGTCGTTCAGGCCGCGGCAACGCGATCGCGCGTGCGGAACTTCGTGTTGGGCAAAGCTGTCGGCCTGTCAGTAGCGCCGCTCGCGATCGTCTTCGGTTTCTACGGCTATACTGCCGTTCTCGGCTTCCACGCCTTGGCGGCGGACCTCGCGCTGTTCATCGCCGCCGTGACGCTCGGCGCCGCCGCCAGCCTTGTCGTGTACGCCTTGCCGGATTTCAGGGCTCCGGGGCGCAGGGCCGGTATCGCCGTGATCGTCGTTTGGATCGCGTCCTTTGCGTCGTTTACATTCAACAAGCCGCCCTTCGGGCTGTTTCACGCTGGCGAAGAAAGCTCGAACCACGAGGACGGGTGAGCATGAGCCTTGGCCGGGTGCGCGGCGCAGACAAGATCTTAGGAAAAATCCTACTCACTCTTTTGGACTCGACGAAAAAGCTAGGCGTTCCGACCTGCCGCGAGGCCATCGGCTTTCTGCTCACAGCCCCAGCCAAGACACTTCCTTGTGTAGGGGCTGGGTACAATCCGAACGGCGAGCCGTGCACGTTACCGCACTTTGATCATTCGCCGTGTCAACTCGAGATTCTGAGCAGCGTCTGGCTCTGCTCGTCGATGGCGGCGTCACGACCACCATCCAGGGCGATGTTCATTGCGTCTGAATGGTGCACGATCGCCAGCGCCACCTTCAAAGCGGAAATGCCAGCGATCCGCGCTTCGCCCGCGTCTGCGCGCATCTCAATCTTGTCGATTACTGGATGACCTCAGGCCTCTGGCCCGACTGCGCCGACGAAGTGCCCCACGACCTCAAAGCCGAATGCGAGAATGCGGTGCACGAGCTGGCGAGTACTGGTCGGGGCTGAGTGCTGTTCCGTCTATGATTGAATGACTGTATAGGGCCAACAATGCTCTGATGGACAATTCATTACCAACGGCTGGAATGGTCCACCACTAGCGTCATTCGCAACTTTCGGCCGCGAGAGGCCCCGTTCGCGCCGACGCGCGACAACTGGGTGGCCGGGCGCCGCTTCGCTTGCCCGGCCTTGACGAGATCTTATTGGACTGGAGCTTGCGGCCTGAACGAGGCCGACCATTCCGACTTGCGGCTGGCGAGCGCCCAGCATTTAATGGCCGGCGAACGTGGAGACTTCGCGTGAATACCGGCTTGAACCTTCTTGTGATCGCTCTTGCGGGTCTGGTTGCGGCGATGCCGATTGCGGCGCAGGCGGGCCCGAGGCTTGCGGTGGGGCCCGACGCCGGCGGCTATCTGTGCCCTGACGGACGGCAGCTATATGTGAAGAGCTGTTACGATGAGTCGCCCGGAGCGAGCTGCGGGATCGTCAACATGCACCTGCCGCTTCGAAATGGGTATCAGGTGGAGACGCGCAACACGCGATCGGAGATCACGCCGAGCGTCGCCGCGTGCAAAGTCTACCCGTTGGAGTTCAAGGACGGCATCGTCACGTTGGTGGCCCCGACGCCGAAGATTTCGGCACGTGGCGCGGGAGACAAAACCTCCGTCGTCGACGGCATCGCGATTGGAACCAGCAACGTCAAGTCATCGCTGTTGCGGCTGCCCACTGCAGCCGGAACGATGACCTACTTCGTGGATGAAAGCTCACGTCGAACCACCGATCAAAATGACACTGCGGCCATCTGGGTGTTGACGGTTTGGCCGAAGGGCAGCCCGGCTTTTCCCAAGCGGACGCGCGGGGTCTGGTCCGAATACAGCATCAACTGCACGCAGCATACATATGAGGCGAAAGACCGGATCGCGCTCGACAAGACCGCGAAGGTTCTGGGCGGCATGACGTCCGGTTCTCGCTCAACCGTCGCCAAGGGGACGGTTGGCGACGCCATCGCACAGGTCGCTTGCTCTTCTTCGCACGAACTCCCGTGGCCGCGCCTTCCCAACGCTGCGGCGGCAATTGCGACTGTCGCCAACACGTCGATCGCGGCGAAGGTTTCCTGCCCGGCCTTCAAGGTCACGGGTACGGTGGGTTCGGGAGATGTAGTCTTCTCCGTAAAGCCCGCGCCCGATGGCTTGACTTACAACTGGAGCGTCTCTGCCGGTACGATCATCAGCGGACAGAACTCGAAGTCGATTACCGTTTTTCCGGGCGACTTGCCAAGCGGCACGATCATCGCTGCAAGTTTGGAAATCCGAGGTCTTGACCCATCCTGCAAGTCCGTGGTGTCGGCTGAAGCGAAGCTGCCTTAGCGCGCTGCCGTTCAGTTCGTCAGTTCACATGCATTCTGTCGCTGGATTGAATGGGGTGAGGGAGGCGTGATCTTTCGGCTTCCAGCCGGCTCTTTAGTGAAGTGATGAAGGAACAAGAGCCGGCAGGATGCCGGCGCTCCCAGGGAACGAACAAAGCGCTCATCGCCCTCGCTTGTCTTCGCCCGCTTATGCTCCGATAACGGGCGTCATCAGTGCGGAGAAAAGATTATGACGATGCCGGAACATGGCCGCCCCATAGACGATGTCATCGCGGAATTGAATGCCAAGCGGGCGCGCGACGTGCGCTGGCAGGACGGGCGCACGTTCGGCATGGTCTATGACGGCGGCCCCTCCGTGCACGAGGTCGCCGCGCGCGCTGCCATGCTTTACCTGCACGAGAACGCGCTCAACACGAAAGCCTTCCCCTCGCTGGGCGCCATTCAAGCCGACGTCGTGCGCTGGACGGCCGACCTGCTGCACGGCCCGCAAAGCGCGGCCGGTTTTATGACCAGCGGCGGCACCGAATCCATATTGTGCGCGGTCCTTGCCGCGCGGGAACGCGGGCGCAAAGAACGCGGGATCACGGCGCCCCACATGGTCGTGCCGGAAAGCGCACACGCGGCGTTCCACAAGGCCGCGCATCTGTTCGACATCAAAGTCACGAAGACCAAAGTTCGCGCCGACTGGACGGCGGACACGGACGCGATGGCAAATGCCGTCGGCCGCGACACGGTGCTTGTCGTCGGATCGGCGCCCCAATATCCGCAAGGTGTGGTCGACGATGTTCCGGCGATCGCCGCCCTAGCGCGCGCGTCGGGTGCGAACTGCCACGTCGACGCCTGCATGGGCGGCTTCGTCCTGCCGTTTGCGGAACGCTTGGGCCGGCCGGTGCCGCCGTGGGATTTTCGCGTCGACGGGGTGACGTCCATCTCGGCCGACATCCACAAACTCGGCTACGCGCCCAAGGGCGCCTCGGTCGTGCTCTATCGCGACAAGGCCCTGCGTGCGTATCAGACCTTCGTGTTCGACGATTGGCTGGGCGGGTTCTATGCATCGCCCAACTTGCAGGGTACGCGTTCGGGACTGCCGATGGCGGCGGCTTGGGCGGTGATGCAGCATTTGGGCATCGATGGCTATCTGCGCCTGACGGATGCGACGCTGCGCAACGCCGATCAGTTGCGCAAAGGCATCGCGGCGATCGACGGCATCCGCGTTCTGGGCGCGGGCACCTATCACCTTGTTGCGATGGCGAGCGATCCTGCCGCCGCGCGCAGCGTCGACATGTTCGCGCTGGGCGATGCGCTGCTCGAACGCGGCTGGTTCCACGATCGGCAAGGACCGCCCGACTCGCTGCATTCCACCGTCAGCAACGGCAACACTGGTGCGATGGACCAGTATCTGAAAGATCTCGTCGAGGCCGTCGAGGGCCTCGCGAACAAGCGCTCCGCCGACCGCTCAACGAACTACGCAACGCTGGAATAAGGGCCCGAGGCCGATCCGCGCAGTGGCGACTCTTCCTGGCGCAAAATAAGGGGACATGATACCTATTCCCATGGATCGTCCGCCGTCGTATTGGAAATGGGTATTATGTCCTCCTACAACGTCCCCTTACGACTCCCTTACGACTATACAGTCGCCAGCCGCGATGCGCACCGAGGAGCGAAAACGACAGTTGCGGCAAAGATCATGTTGATCTCTGCGCCGTTGTCGGACAGCGGAAGGAAAATAGACTCGATTGCCGAATAATCGATCTTCGCGATCGCGGTGTTCTCGGCGCGCGCGATGAGGGGTTTGCGCCGCAGCAAGACATGATCGAAAACGGCGAGCATTCGCAGGACAAGAGGCTCATTTGATGCGCGGTCGAACACATTGCCGGTCGGGTTCTTCTCGAAGGCGCGCGCAATTTCCGTCCCGAAGAGACGCACTCGATAAGTCGCGCCGCCATCGACAACGTCGTAGAGCTGCACCGACGGCAGTATGTCCCGGATTTCAGAAGGCGTAATATCGCGGCGCGCCGGCATGGCACCCTCGCGCCGTTTTGCCTCCCAGTAGCTTAATGCGCGATTGATCTTTGGAGACGTGCTTGTGCACGTCCAATCGAGCGTCATCCCCGAAACGGGCGTCGCAATCTCAGGCGGTACTCGATCCATGTTGTAGCCTCGATTTCGAGACAAAATGCCGGTTGCCGCAGACCTCGGAAGCCGAGCAGCAAGGATCGGTGAGATGGGTTAATTTGTGGTTCGTGCGCGCGCGCGGGTTAACTCTCCCGCGGGTTATCCCTAGGACGCGGGCGTTTCGGCTTGGTTCACAGCGTTGATGAAGGGGTCGCTGTCTGCCTTTGATCGAACACTTTCGGACGGTCGCCCGTTTGTCGCCGGACCGAAGCCGACAATCGCTGACTCGCTCGGCGCGGCGTTGCAGTTCGTGCGGTTCGGGAAGTTGGAGTTGCTCGGCCCTTATGAACACATCGCAGCATGGGACAGGCACTATCGCAGGCGTGACGCGGTGCGGTCAGTGTTTGTTGTTTGACGACAGGCCGACGCGCGCTCATCGAACGCGCGTCGCCTCAGTTCACTTAGCTCAATTCATATTCCCGGCGCCGGCGGCGGTACCGCCCTTGCCGTCGGCGTTCTGTTTGCCGTGCCACGAGGCCGTGGCGACCTTGCCTTGGTTCTTGCCCGACACATAAGTCAAGCGTCCCCAGCAATCATTTTCCGTGCCTTTCTCGTTCCCCGCGCACGAGAACACCATGAACGTCTTTGCGCCATCGGCGTCCGTTCCGTTGCACGCGCCTTGACTGGTGAAGCCGCTTCCCGGCGGTGCCGACCACGACATGCAGTCGCCTTTGCTTTTCATTTTGGTGCCCGAGGCCCAAACCACTTCTGCTTCGTTCGTCGCGTGCGACGCCCCAACCGGCTTGCCGGCCGGGCCGGGTCCACCGATTTGCGCAACCGTCGTTGCCTTGCTGGTGAACGTAAACGTCTCAGCGCTGGCGGCCGTCGCACTGAACGCGAACGCCACCGACACCAATAGCAATGCTCTCATCGCTGTCTCTCCCTTGCATCCCGCGTCAAGCGCGGGCGTGCGGCATCGTTAGCAGAGTGGAGCAATCGCGTGCAGAAAGAATTTCGCGCAAGCATGTTGACGCGCACGTCACCCAAAGAACCGCGAGGTGGAACTTCGCGTGCTGGACGTGACGCCGAACGAACAAACAACCAAAGAATAGGAAGTTCTTCACGAGTGCCCCTCTCGCACGCACGCAATCGCGGCGACGAATGCCCAGACGCTCGCCCGCCACGCGAGTGAAGGTACAGACCAGGCAGCGGGATAATCCAGGGACGCGATACATGTTCCCCTATCTTGCCTCACATCTGAGAAGGTGTGGGCTCGTGTTGCAAAAGCGGCTTAAGGCTATTCGTCGGCGAGCTTTCGTATGCTCTCGCCTGCTTCACATCCGCGAAATTTCTTCAGCTTAAACTCACCGGCTAGACCGCCGGAGTAGGTGGCTCTTCGCCATCCGTGGTTCCTTCTGCTCGTCGCAACACGCAATGTTAGGTCGACCATGTGCCAGCAAACTGCATTCACAGTGGCGAGCATCGGCTTGAGAGTTGCGGAAGGCATCCAAGCCAACAAGGCCGCCAAGGCCGAAGCCGTCGCCAGCGAACAACAGGCGCGTCTCGTGCGGCAGACCGCTGCAATGAATGCGCAACGTCCACTGGATGAAGGCCGCGAGCGCATCGGGCAGTATCTCGCTCAAACGGGCCAATCGAATGTCGACCTATCGCGCGGTTCGCCCGTAGAAGCCGCGGCGAAAATCGCCGAGCGCGCACAGCGCGATCACCTGACGGCGCTCCACGGCGGCGAAGTCGCCGCTTGGGGACACAAGGTCGATGCCGTGGCTGCGCGGGCACGCGGGCGCTCCGCGCTGCAAGGCGCGATCCTCGGGGCCGGCATGTCGCTCTTGGGCGAGGCTTCCAAGGAGAACTGGTTCGGCGGCAATCCACGGCGATCGAGCCATGCGGGGTCGCGGACCTTCATCGTGCCCTACCACGGGCTTTGATCCGATAGACTTAGGGTTCGATCATGTCGGCCAAGTCCACCCGCACGCCGGAAGGCGATGCGAAATTTCTTGCCGCGCTCGAAAACGGACATCCCGTGCGCGGCGCGTGTGAAGCGTCGGGCTATTCCCGCTCCTGCGTTTATCGCTGGCGTCAGGAGGACGAGGCATTCGACAGACTTTGGCGCCGAGCATTGTTCATCGCCGGCGATCTGCTGGAAGAGGAGGCGGACCGGCGCGGGCGCGACGGCTATGACGAGCCCGTCTACTTCCAAGGGGAAGAGCGCGGGGCCAAACGGAAATATTCCGATGGCCTGTTGCTCGCACGGTTGAAGGCGATACGCCCCGACGACTATCGCGAACGTGCGGTCGCCCCCAGCATCAATCAGCAAAACGTCACGGTCATCGTCCGCGACTTCGACACCGAGGCCGCGCTTCTGCGGCTCGTTGCGGAAAACAAGATGCCGGAATCCGATTTGCCGCCGCGCCTGCGCGCGCGGCTGGCGAAGCCCGACAACAAATCCTGACGCTCGTATCCCATGCGATCGACAAGCCCTATCGCCGGCGCGCACACCGCCGGACCGCTTCTGCATGCGCCGGCGGTAGCAGTGCCCCTGGAATGGGCGCCGCGTCCGTACCAACTGCGCGCGTGG
>JAEUMM010000331.1 GCA_016792645.1 Alphaproteobacteria bacterium
AGCCGCGCTCGAAGCCGCGCGCGTCGAACTCTTAGGCAAAAAGGGCTCGATCAGCGACGCGCTGAAAACGCTGGGCGCCATGAGCCCGGACGAGCGCAAGACCAAGGGCCCGATCATCAACGGCATGCGCGACCGCGTGACGGCGGCGCTCGCTGAACGCAAGTCGGCGCTGGGCGACGCCGCGCTCGAAGCGAAATTGAAAGTCGAACGCGTCGACGTCACGTTGCCCGTGCGGCCCGAGATGCAAGGTCGCATCCATCCGGTGACGCAGATCCTGGATGAGGCGACGGCCATCTTCGCCGACATGGGCTTCGCCATCGCCGAAGGGCCGGACATCGAAACCGACGACTACAACTTCACCAAACTGAACATCCCGCCGGAACATCCCGCGCGGCAGATGCACGACACGTTCTACATGAAGCCGAAGCCCGACGGCACAAGGCACCTTCTGCGCACGCACACGTCGCCCGTGCAGGTGCGCACGATGCTGACGCAAAAGCCGCCGATCCGCATCATCGTGCCCGGTCGCGTCTACCGCTTGGACAGCGATCAAACGCACACGCCGATGTTCCACCAGATCGAGGGCCTGGTGATCGACGAGAGTTCGCACATGGGCCACCTCAAGTGGATTCTGGAAGAATTCTGCCGCGCCCTCTTCGAAATCCCGAAGGTGGAAATGCGCTTCCGCCCCTCGCACTTCCCCTTCACCGAACCGTCGGCCGAAGTCGACATCCGCTGCGACCGTTCCGGCGGCGAGGTCAAACTCGGCCAAGGCAACGACTGGCTGGAGATCTTGGGCTGCGGCATGGTCCACCCCAAAGTCATCGAAATGTGCGGCCACGATCCGGCGAAGTACCAAGGCTTCGCCTGGGGCATGGGCCTCGACCGCCTGGCGATGCTGAAATACGGCGCCCCCGATCTCCGCGCCTTCTTCGACGCCGACCTGCGCTGGCTAAAACACTACGGCTTCGCCGCCCTCGATGTGCCCTCGCTCGCGGGAGGCCTCAGCCGATGAACGACGTCCCCGCGCAATACGCACACCTGCAACGCTGGGCCTTCGGCGACAACCCGAAGCTCGCCGACGAACTGCTCGCGCTCGTTCTCATCGGCAAAAAGACGGCAAGCTGCTGCTCGCTCTCGCAATACGAAGATGAGGCCTGGCCCATCCCGAAGCCCGGCGACCGATGGATCGTCCTCGACGGCGCGCAGCGTCCGCGCTGCGTCATCGAAACGACGGAGCTGAAAATCCAACGCTTCGATCAAGTCGACGCGCAGCTCGCGCACGACGAAGGCGAGGGCGACCAGAGCTACGCCTACTGGCGCAACGCGCATGAAGACTACTTCACCCGCCAAGGCCGCTTCGCGCCCGACATGACGCTTGTGTGCGAGCGCTTCCGCCTGATCGAGGTGCTGACGCCGGCGAAGGAGACCATGCAATGAAATTCACGCTCTCCTGGCTCGCCGACCACATCGACACCGACGCGCCCGTCGACAAGATCGCCGACACGCTCACCGCCATCGGCCTCGAAGTCGAATCCGTCGAAGACAAGGCAAAAGCCCTCGCGCCCTTCACGGTCGCCTACGTCGTCTCCGCGGAGAAACACCCGAACGCGGACAAACTGCGCGTCTGCATCGTCGACACCGGCAAAGAAAAGCTGCAAGTCGTCTGCGGTGCCCCCAACGCACGCGCGGGTATGAAAGGCGTCTTCGCGCATGCGGGCGTGACAATCCCCGGCACCGGCGTCGAACTGAAGAAGTCGTCGATCCGCGGCGTCGAATCGAACGGCATGCTCTGCTCCGAACGCGAGATGGGCTTATCCCAAGAACACGACGGCATCATCGACCTTCCCGAAGACGCGCCGGTCGGCGAGCCCTTCGCAAAATTCATGGGCCTGACCGACCCGGTGATCGAGATCAAACTCACGCCGAACCGTCCGGATTGCACCGGCGTCCGCGGCGTCGCGCGCGATCTCGCGGCAGCAGGCATCGGCCACTTCAAACCCGACCAACCGGTCAAAATCACGCCGCGCTTCAACAACCCCGTCGCCATCGGCCTGCACTTCGACGAAGCGGCACAAAACGCGTGCCCCGTCTTCGCCGGCCGCCTCGTGCGCGGCGTGAAGAACGGCCCGTCGCCTGCCTGGTTGCAGCAACGCCTGAAGTCAGTCGGCCTGCGCCCCATCTCGACGCTCGTCGACATCACGAACCTGATGTCGCTCGACCGCGCGCGCCCGCTGCACGTCTACGACGCCGACAAGCTCAGCGGCGAAATCCACGCCCGCCTGGCGAGGAAGGGCGAGAAGCTCGTCGCCCTCGACGGCAAGACTTACGAGCCCGACGAAGAAATGTGCGTCATCGCCGACGACAACGGCGTGCT
>JAEUMM010000358.1 GCA_016792645.1 Alphaproteobacteria bacterium
ACGCGGCGGACGAGGGCGTCGAGATTCGGTTCGCCGAAATGGGCTTTGCCTTGGCGCACTTTTTCGACGACGTCGGCTTTGGTGTCGACGCCGACGACCTCAACGCCTTGGTCGGCGAACACGGCCGCCGTGGGCAAACCAATGTAGCCGAGGCCGACGACCTCGATCTTACGAAACTGAGGCATTCACGAGACTCCGCGCGATGCGTTCGGCCGCCCGGCCGTCGCCATAGGGGTTCTTGGCGCGAGACATACGCTCATATCGCGCGCCGTCGTCAAGGAGAGCTGTCGCTCGTTCCAGGAGCCTGGCGCCGTCGGTGCCGATGAGTTCGACGGTGCCGGCCTCAATTGCCTCAGGACGCTCCGTCGTGTCGCGGGTGACGAGCACCGGTTTACCAAGACCCGGGGCCTCTTCCTGGATCCCGCCGGAGTCGGTCACGATCAGGTGGCTTTGGGCCATGAGCCAGACGAAGTCGCGATAAGGTTGCGGCGCGATCAGATGCACGTTGCCGATACCGTTCAATATCCGGTTCGCCGCCTCTTGGACCTTTGGATTGAGGTGGACGGGGAACACGATCTGCACGTCGGGCCGCTTCGCCAGTTTCGCGAGGGCCTCGAACACGCGCTCCAGTCCGCCGTCGAGGTTTTCGCGGCGGTGGCCGGTGACGAGGACGAGGCGGCGCTTCGGATCGAGGAACGGATAGGTCTTGGCGATCGAGGCCTGCAGGTCTTTGTCGGCGAAGATGCGGTCGCGCGTCCAGACGAGGGCGTCGATGACGGTGTTTCCGGTGACGATGATGCGGTCGTCGGGGATGCCTTCGGCCAGCAGGTTGGCGCGGGAGACTTCGGTCGGCGGGAAGTGCAGCGTCGCGAGTTGCGACGTCAGCTTGCGGTTCATCTCCTCCGGCCAGGGCGAATAGATGTTGCCGGTGCGCAGGCCCGCTTCGACGTGCGCGACCTTGATCTTGAGATAGAAGGCGGCGAGTGCCGCGGCGAAGGTCGTGGTCGTGTCGCCCTGGACGACGACCCAGTCGGGGTTGAATTCCTTCAGCACCGGCTCCATGCCCTCGAGCACGGCGCCGGTGATGTAGTTCAGGCCTTGCGCGCGGCGCATGAGGTCGAGGTCGGCGTCGGCCTTGAGGTCGAAGTGCTGAAGCACTTGGTCCAGCATTTCGCGATGTTGGGCGGTCACGCACAAACGGCCCTCGAGACCCGGATGCGCGGCGACAGCTTGCACGACCGGCGCCATCTTGATGGCTTCCGGACGCGTTCCCATGACACTCAAGATGCGCAAGGGGCGCCCCGCGCGGCTCATCGACATCGCCTTACGATCCCAATCTGCGTCGCCGAAAATTCGGCCCCAACAACGACTCTATCTCTGTCGCGGAATCCGCGTCATCATTTCAGCATGGGCTTTCGGGTTCATGATTAAGACCCCTCGCGCTTTGCCCCACGCGAAAACATTCTGAACGCCAGTAACAAGCCGGCAAAGGACACGGCGAAGACGACGGACGCGGCCATCAGCAGCTCGTCGATCGGCATCTTCATGACCCGCCAGGCCAGGTCAAACAGAAACACGGCCGCCGCGAAATAAGCGACTGTCACGACGAAAGGCCAGGCGAAGCGCCCGTCGGTCCAGACGTATTTGGCGGGGCTCATTTTTGACATATGATCGTCTCCCCCGCGACGACGCGCTCTCCCACCTTCGTCAAGAAGGCCTCCGAGGGCGGCGCATCAATGACGACGGAACTGCCCAGGAGGATGCGGCCGATGCGGTCGCCCTTGCCTACGCGCTGCCCGATGCGCGCGGAGACTTTGAGGCGGCTGGCCCACCAGCTGGTTATGAGGCGGACTTTGTATTCCTCGCCCGCGTCGGTTTGAATGGTCACCGTCTTTTGCACGGGGCTGGCCTTTTCCTTCAGGAACGCGAGGCCTTCGGTTTCGCTCTTGTCGCGGAAGACCACCTCGCCTTCCTCATCGACGCTTTTCACGACGCCTTCGACCGGCGTGCGCACGACGTGAACGTCCCAGAAGGAAAGACCGACGATGTAGTATTTCTTCTCCGGCGTCTCGACGATGCCTTTGACGACGCCGTCCGCGGGGGCCACCAAATTGTTCCCCGGCGGAATGGTCCGTTCCGGATCGCGCTGGAAGTACTGCACGAAGGCGGGTTCGAAGACGCCGCTTTCGACCCAGCCTTTGATCTGATCCTCGGGCCAGCGTTCCTTCGGCGTCAGAAACGGATGGGCGAAAGGTGAGGGATACGGAAAGCTCCACACCTGACACGTGACGACCGCCACCGATGCGGCGAGGATCGCCACCTGAAGGATCAGTATCGGAATGCGCATTGCCGTCTCATCGCATGTGACCCCGTCCGATCAAACGGATCGTGTCACGCCAGGCCGTTGTAAGCCGATCCATATACGCAACCCGACCGTGCCCGTGCAACGCCTGGAGCGTTAACGGCTGCCGTGACCGAACAGGACGACGCGCACCGTCTGCACCAAAATGGCGGCGTCGAGCAGCGAGTCGTTGTTCTTCACGTAGTAGAGGTCGTAGGCGAGCTTCTTCTTCGCGTCTTCCATCGAGGCGCCGTACGAATAGTTCACCTGGGCCCATCCGGTGATGCCGGGGCGCACGCGGTGGCGCAGATCGTAGAAGGGAATCTCTTTGCGGATTTGGTCGACGAAGAAGGGGCGCTCCGGGCGTGGGCCGATGAAGCTCATATCGCCCTTCAGGACGTTGAGAATCTGCGGCAGTTCGTCGATGCGCGTCGTGCGAATGAAGCGGCCAACGCGCGTGATGCGATCGTCGCCTTGAACGGCCCAACGCGGCACGCCGTCCTTTTCGGCATCTTCGCGCATGCTGCGCAGCTTCAATACCTTGAAGACTCTGCCGTCGAGGCCGACGCGTTCCTGCGAGAAGAAGATGGACCCGCGGCTGTCCAATTTGATCGCGAGAGCTGCGATGGCGAGGACGGGGAAGAACAAGACCGTGAAAACGATGCTGACGGCGATGTCGACGACGCGCTTGGCGGCGCGGCGCCAAATGCTCATCCGGAAGCCTTCGGCAAAGGCCAACCAGCCGGCGCCGACTTGGTCGACGTCGATTTGCCCCGCCTCGCGTTCCCAGAAGGAGAGGTAGTCGGTCACCTGGATTCCTTGCAGGCGGCAGCGCAGGAGTTCATCGACCGGAAGGCCGCGGCGGTCGTTGGTCGCGACCACGATTTCTTCGGCGTGCAGCGATTCAGCCATCCGTGCGTAGGGCGCGGGGCGTGCGAAGGGACGCGCGCGGGCGACAATGTTGCCCAGCGAAATCGTGTTGTTGCCGCCCGACGCGCGGCCTTGCGCGAGGCGGCCGACGCAGCGGAGATGGCTGGCGCCTTCCTTGCTGACGAAGCTTGAGACGGCGTCCGCCAGAGGCCCCTGGCCCAAGATCACGACGCGGCGCTTCAACAAGTCGAAATTACCCGACCAGAAGAGCAGAACGCGCAGTGCGAAAATCACGCTGAAGAACAGAAGGACGGCCAGCGTCAGAATGCCGATGTACCAACCGAACGGAAGGTCAGCGGCCGACTTCAGGACGCCTACGACCACGACGGTCGGCAGCAAAACCATCTGTGAGGCGAGGACGAACCGCTGCGAGAACGCACGGAAATCCAAGAACGCGTCGCGATTGTAGAGGCCGGCAGCCGAAACGATCAGCAGAAAGGCGCCGACGACAAGGAACGCCTCGTAAACTTCGAGGTCGACGACGTCGTCGAAATAACAGGATTCGCATTTGCCAATGAAACCGAAGGCCCAAAGCGCCATCATGAATAGGGCGCCTTCGACCAATGCGAGTACGACTGTCGGTAGTCCGACATAGTGTCGGAGAATTCTCATGCATGCCCCCAATGCGGCACTCGCGTCCCCAAAACGCGTTCCCCGTGCCGCCCCATTCCCCAATGGCGCGTTTTTACTCAATCATTAAACGGCGAATGTGCCTAGTCCCGTCGTCCCTACGGCGCGCTTTGATTCACCAAAGCTGAGACCATGGTGACTCGCGGTCACAGATGTCGTGCTGGTAGAAGGCCCCCGCAGAGCGCAACCTGGAGCGCCAATCCATCAACCTATTGATATTGTTTGCTTCTTTTGGCCGTGACGACGGCAAAATTGACGTCCAAATGTCATCCAGCTGTCGCGTTTATTCGCGTCGCGTTCGGTGATAACCCAAGCAACGAGGAAAGCGGCGCTGTGATACGGGCGTCACAACGGGCGGGGGAGTGATCTTGACTGCACTTCGCGTGCTGACGTTCACGACACTTTATCCCAACGCCGCGAAGCCGAACCACGGCGTCTTTGTCGAGAACCGCCTGCGGCAAACGCTGGCGCGCCATGACCTTCGTTCCACCGTCGTCGCGCCGGTCCCGTTCTTTCCGTTTACGGCCGAGATGTTCGGCGCCTATGCGCGGTTCGCGCGTGCCCCGGAACTTGAGGTACGTCACGGTGTTGAGGTTCATCACCCGCGCTATCTGTCGATACCGAAGATCGGCATGAATGTCGCGGCGACCCTGCTCTATCGCGGCGGGCTTACAGCGTGTCGGCTGCATCAACTCAACAGCACGACGATCGACGTTATCGACGCGCACTACTTCTATCCAGACGGGGTTGCGGCGGCGTGGCTGTCCAAGGCGCTTGGCATTCCTTTCGTCGTGACGTCGCGCGGTACGGATCTTAACGTGCTGGCGAATTTTCCGCGTGTGCGGCGGCAAATCCTTTGGGCGGCGGAGCAGGCGGCGGCGGTGATCACCGTCTCCGGCGCTTTGCGGGAGCGGGCGATCGAGGTTGGGATCGACGCACGGAAAATCGCGGTGCTGCGCAACGGCGTGGATCTCGATCAGTTCACACCCCAGGATCGCGAAGCTGCGCGACGGCAGTTCGGCGCGTCGGGGTTTACGGTCGTTTCCGTCGGCAATCTGGTGCCGCTGAAAGGCCACGATCTGACGATCGAGGCCGTCGCTTCGATGCCCGACGCGACGCTGCTGATCGCGGGCGGCGGTCCGTTGCGCGATGCGCTGGGCGCGCGCGCCGCGGCGCTGGGCGTTGCAGATCGCGTGAAGCTTCTGGGCGAGGTGCAGCATCAGCAGCTGGCACGGCTTTATTCCGCAGCCGACGTTTCGGTGCTGATGTCGGAGCGCGAGGGCTGGGCCAACGTGCTGCTGGAATCGATGGCGTGCGGTACGGCCGTCGTCGCCACCCGCGTGGGCGGGAATGCCGAGGCGATCACTTCGCCGGCGGCGGGGGCGCTGCTCCCCGAACGGTCGGCGCGGGCTTTGGCCGAGGCGCTGCGGGCCTTTCGGCGGAGCCCGAACGATCGCACGGCGACGCGCCGGCATGCCGAAGCGTTCGGTTGGGGCGCGGTCGCCGCTGGCAATTTCGCGCTGCTGAAAGCCGCGTCCACGGGCGAGACGGCGCGGCGGGCGGCGTCCGAAATCGTCGGCGCAGCCATGCGTCAGGGCTAACCGACGGCTTACGATAAGTTGTCGGACCGGCTTGGCGCGCATCCTGCGGCGGCAAAATGCCAGTTATGCGCAAGAATCCGGGCCCCCTACCGCCACCAATTGGTGTCGCGCGCGTTAACGCTTTGGTAGACGAGATGGTGTGACGATTCGTTGCCCCGACGAATCCACACCCCCTGACGAGAGTCGTAGATGGCCAATACGGCATTGCGATCGAAACTGGTTCTGGTTGGTCCGCGACTTGAGCGGCCGGCGGAGAACGTGTTGCCGCTGAGTTGGAGCGTCGCCGTGTTGCTGACGCTTGCGGCAGCGTCATGGGGCGTCATCTTCCTGATGGTTTCACTCTTCCTATAACGCCAGAGCGGCGGCCGGATCTTTCGTCGGCTTCGACAGCGTCAGCGGAACGCGCGCGTTTGCGCGCACGTTCAAGAACGCGTCGAACACGAAGAGCAACCACAAGACCTGCCAATGGTCGCGTGCGCCGCGCAGGTGTTGATCGACCCAGGTGTCGATCTGCTTCATGTCGAAGAGACCGCAATCCTGCAGCCTGGCGCTTGAGGTGAGGCCCAGCGTCATGTCGCGCAGCGGCCCGCGCAGCCAATCCGAGATCGGGATCGAGAAGCCGCGCTTGGGCTGATAGAGGAGCGCGTGCGGCAGGTGCGCTTCCATGCCCTTCTTTAGGATCGATTTGCCTTCGCCGCCGTCGACCTTGGTCTTGGTGTCGAGCGAGAAGGCCCAGGCGACGAAGTCGTGGTCGAGGAAGGGCGGGCGCGTTTCAAGCGAGTTCGCCATCGCGGCGCGGTCGACCTTCACCAGAATGTCGCCGGGCAAATACGTCATCAGGTCGGCGTATTGCGCGCGTTGAAGCGGTGAGAAAGCGTGCGCTTCGCGGAAACGGGAGCGAACGATTTCCGATGGATCGTACCCGGCAAGACTGTTCTTGAGATCGCCGCTGAGCAGTGCCGTGCGTTGCTCCTCCGACACCATCGCCACCATGCGGGCGAAGGCCATGTCTTCGTCACCCGACAGCTCGAGCAGCGTGGTCTTGGCGCGGAACGGGCGCGGGGCCCAATCGAGCTTTGGGTAGGCGCGCGCGAGCGGGGCCATCACCGATTTGCGCAAGCCTTCGGGCAGATATTGGCGGATCGCGTTTTCGGCGAGGTGGAAGCGATAGCGCCGATAGCCCGCCAGCGTTTCGTCGCCGCCGTCGCCTGTGAGGCAGACCTTTAGCGTGCGCGCGGCTTCGCGGCAGACGGCGAATGTGGGGATCGCGGAATCGTCGCCGAAAGGTTCGTCGTAGATGCTGGGCAGCTTCGGCAGAAGTTGCGTCAGGTTGCGCGGATCGACGTCGCGGACTTCGTGGCGCGTCTTGTAACGTTCGGCGACGGTGCGGGCGAAAGACGCCTCGTCGCTGTTTTCCTCACCGACGGTGATCGAGTAGGTCGCGACGGGGGCGGAGGCGATTTGCGCCATCATGGCGACGACGCTGGACGAGTCGACGCCACCCGACAGGAAGGCGCCGACTTCGACGTCGGCGACCATTTGGTAGCGCACGGCCTGTTTCAGACGATCGGCGAGTTCTTCCGGCGTGGTCGAGCGCTGCTCCGTGCCTGCGGCCTCGAGCACGTTCCAGTATTGGCGCAGCGCCGGTTGGCCGCCGCGCTTGATGAGCAGCGTGTGGGCGGGCGGGAGTTTGCGGATGCTGGTGTAGATGGTCTTCGGATCGGGGACGTAGCCGTAGGTGAAGAAATCGGCGACGGCTTCAGGGTCGATCGTGAGATCGACGCCGGGAAGCGTGAGGATGGCCTTGATCTCGGACGCGAAGGCGAGCGTGCCGTCGGCGAGGGTCGCGTAATGCACCGGCTTTTCGCCCATGCGGTCGCGCGCGAGGAAGAGCGTTTCCTGTTTGTGGTCCCACAGCGCGAAGGCGAATTGGCCGCGCAGTTTCTCGACCACCCTTGGACCCCATTCGCGCCAGCCTTCGATGATGGCCTCGGTGTCGGAGGCGGTGGCAAAGCTGTGCCCCTTGCTCCCAAGTTCGGCGCGCAGTTCCTTGTAGTTGAAGATCTCGCCGTTGAAGGTGATCGTGATGCTGCCGTCCTTGGCGTGCATCGGCTGATTGCCGGAGGCGAGGTCGATGATGGCGAGTTTGCGGTGCCCGAAGGCGACGCCGGGCGCGGCAAAGAAGCCGTCGCCGTCGGGGCCACGATGGGCAAGCGCCGCCGTCGCGCGGCGGATCAAGTCGGGGTCGAAATTACGCTGTCCCCGCGTGTCGAATAGGCCTGCAATGCCGCACACGGGAGGGCCCCCAAGGGTTGAGAGCGGGGACCATACGAAATGGCGGTGTGGCCCTTCAATAGATTTGAGAATCGACTATGGTGCGGCCCGCTCATGGCTCGCATTTTGTTTCTCGCCCACAGGTATCCTTACCCGCCCAACAAAGGCGAGAAGATCCGCGCCTTTCACATCGCCGAACACCTGCTGAAAACGCACGAGGTGGCGCTGGGCTTTGCGATGACGCCGGGCGACCCTGAACCGGATTTGAGCTGGGCCAAGCGGTTCAGCGACTTCTATTGCGGGCGCATCTCGACCTTCGACCGGCTGTTTCGCACGGGCGTGTCGTTTCTGACGGCCGAGCCCTTGAGCGTGGGCGCGTTCCGGCATGGCGGCCTGGGCGGCTGGGTGAAGCGGCAGGTCGCGACCAAGAAGCCGGATATCACGTTCGCATTCTCGTCGGCGGCCGCGCAATACGCGCCGCCGGGCATTCCGATCCTTATGGACTTTGTCGACGTCGATTCCGAGAAGTGGCGGCAATACGGCGAGACGCAAGGCGCCACGCGCGCCTGGTTCTATCGGATGGAAGCGCGGCGTTTGCTTGCCTTCGATCGGGCGGAGGCGGCGCGTGCGGCGGCGTCCGTGTTCGTCTCGGAAGACGAGAAGCGGATCTTCGACCGGCTGTCGCCGGAGACCCGAGACAAGCACGTCGCGATCGCCAACGGCGTCGACGTCGGCTTCTTCGATCCGACGAAAGTGCGACCCCACGAGAAGAGCGCGCCGACGATCGTGTTTGTCGGGGTGATGGATTATTGGCCGAACGTCGATGCGGTGACGTGGTTTGCGAACGAGATCTTGCCGCTCGTGCGCCGGCGATATTCGCACGCGCGCTTCCAGATCGTGGGCGCCAGGCCGGCGGCGAGCGTTCTGGCGCTGAAAGCTTTGCCGGGCGTCGAGGTGACCGGACCTGTCGACGACGTTCGGCCTTATGTTGCGGCGGCCGATGTCGTCGTCGCGCCGCTTCGCATTGCGCGCGGCATCCAGAACAAGGTTCTGGAGGGGATGGCGATGGCGCGGCCCGTGGTGACGACGCCGGGCGCACTTGAAGGGATCAACGCTCAGCGTGGGCGGGATCTGCTGACCGGGACGACGGCGGAGGAGATCGCCGCGGCGGTGGAAAGCGTGCTTGGCGGGCAAGCTGCACCGACGCTGGGCGAGGCGGCGCGCGCGTTCGTGCTCAAGAATCATGAGTGGGGTACGAATTTGCGCAAGCTGGACGCGCTGATCGAACGGACGCTCAAGGGTTCCTGATGCGGATCGTTTCGCTGATCCCCAGTGCAACCGAGATCGTTGCGGCTTTGGGTGGCAGGGCCGATCTCGTCGGGCGCAGTCATGAATGCGACTTCCCCGACGGCGTGGCTGCATTGCCGGCGCTCACGGCGCCGCGGATCGATCTTGGCGGCGGCAGTGCGGCAATCCATGCCCAGGTTGCGCGCGCGTTGACCGACGGGCTTGCGATCTATCGCGTCGATCTTGATCTGCTGGCCGAACTCCGGCCGGACGTCATCGTCACGCAGGATCAATGCGAGGTTTGCGCGGCGAGCCTTGCTCAAGTTGAAGAGGCGGTTTGCGCGGTGCTGCCGACGCGGCCATCGATCGTTTCGCTCAAACCCAATTCGCTCGCCGACGTATTGGACGATTTTTTGCGTGTGGCGACCGCTATCGGACGCGACGCGCGCGATGCTGTGGGCGTCTTGCAGCAGCGGCTTGGCGCGGCGTCGCAGCGCGCGGGCAAGACGCGACCACGCTTGGCTTTCCTCGAGTGGATCGATCCGTTGATGGGTCCAGGCCTTTGGACGCCGGAGCTCATTGCGCTGGCTGGTGCGGAGCCGGTGTTCGGCGTCGCCGGCGCGCACACGCGAGCGCGACCGGCGACGGATCTGCGCGATGCCGACCCGGATATCATTCTGGTGGCGCCGTGCGGCTATACGATCGAACAATCGCTCGCGGAGCGTCACGTGCTCGAAGGCTTGCCGGGTTGGCAGGATCTCGCCGCGGTACGCGGGGGCCGCGTCGCCGTCGCCGACGGGAACGCTTTCTTCAATCGTCCGGGGCCCCGCCTCGCCGAAAGCGCGGAAATTGTTGCGGCGGTGGTCAGCGACGCGGGCGCGGCGAAGCGCCGTTTGCGGAGCGGCGCGCGCGACGGTTTTGTCTGGTTGGATTAGCTGCGGCGCTTTTTGCGCTGCCAGAAACGGCGTACCGATGCGGGGCCTTCGCTGACGCGCCAAGCGGCGTGAGGTCCGGCCTTCTTGCCGTCATTCGACGCCCGGCTCTGCAAACCGCTGCCGAGCAGCCAGAACACGCACAACAACACCACGACCAGATACGGCCAAGCCGTTGCTCCAGTGTTCGTCAGCAGTTCGCTCATGGCGGCGCACCCACGACGGCGTTGTTATCCCCGAAAAAAAGATAGCTTGCATTCGTGTGATGCGGGTGACGCCGCGCCCTCGTTCGCCCTTTAGGGCCTGGCCTGGTGCGGCTGCGCAACGGATGTCCGCACTGCCGCAACTCATTGAGACCACTGCGATTCCAGCGCTGTTTACGCATTTACTATCGCGATGTGCCGATGGAACCTGGAGCGATTCTAGAGTTTGAGCGACGCTGTCGCGCGCTTGCATCAGTCCGCGCGCTTCAGCCGAGGCTGCGGCTGATGAATTGCGACACGAAGTTCGCAACGGGGATCGGCAGGCGGCGCCAGACCTCTATCAGTTTGGCGTAGCGCGGGTTGGTCGGGTTCACGTTCGGCAGCGTATCGCGCTTGAGCAGCAGATATTGGTGCGCGATCGGGCGCGGTTCGAAACCCCAGTTCTTCTTGAACGAGAAGGGGCCGGTGCCGATCTTGCTGCGGCCGAAGTCGAAGACCTTGTAGCCGCGCGCGACGGCATGGCGCATCAACTTCCAATACATCAGATCGTTTGTGCCGGCGGTACGCGCCGCGGGGTCGCTGCCGGTGTAGTAGGGATAGACGCGATCGCGGAAGTAATAGGACAGGACGCTTGAGAGCGGCTTGTCGTCTTGCCAGACGGTCAGAACGTCGGCGTTGTCCGGGAACGTGTCGAGGATGGCGCGGAAGTAGCGCTTGGGGAAGACCGGCGTGCCGTGGTCGCGCACGGTGCGCGCGAAGAGAGCGAAAAACGTGTCGACATCCTTGTCGGTGGTGACGCGGAACGGACCCTCGATCGCCTTGCGCACGACGGCGCGCTGCTTGCGCGGGATCTGC
This sequence comes from Alphaproteobacteria bacterium, assembly GCA_016792645.1. Taxonomy (GTDB): domain Bacteria; phylum Pseudomonadota; class Alphaproteobacteria; order Micropepsales; family Micropepsaceae; genus SZUA-430. Next base: position 11,054 of record JAEUMM010000358.1, read on the forward strand.
AGCAGGTTCTTTGCTTCGTCGGCATCCATCTCGCGTTCGAAGCCGGCGTAGAGATCGTCTTTGGTCTGCCAGCCTTCAGCGCCTTGCGCGTCGCGCAATTCGACGTAGGACGCGCCGGTTGCGCGGCCGATACGGCCAGCTTCGTCGATTAAGGCCAAGCGCGCCGGTTCGTCCACGGCAAGAGGGCCGCCGCCAACGCAGAACGCGTTCGAGATCAGTGCGTGACCGAAGATGCGGCTCTTCAGCTCGACGAGCGGGATCACGCCTTTGACGGCGCCGCCTTCGGTCGCCAGCGTGAAGTGCGATTTATGCCCGTAAGCCTGCTTCATCACGTCCGCCCAACCGGCAAGATGGAAGACGGTGGCGGCCGGGTGACTTGCGACGAAGGCGTCCCAGCGCGCCGCGGCGGCCGGGGTCAGGATTTCAAATTCGAGCATTAGGTGGCCGGGTTGGCGGCGAAGACGCGGTCGATACGATCCCAGCGGAAATCCTGCAAGAGGCGTTTGAGGCGCGGCACGGTGCGCGTCAGGTTCAAGTAGTGACGGAAGCGGGACTTCAGGCTGACGCCTTCGGGGCGCGGCTGGTCGGGATCGACCTCCCACGGGTGCAGGTAGAAGATCGCCGATTGGTGCTCGGTCTCATTGATGTGCGCGATGGCGCGACGGAAGGCGGCGTAAGGCGCAAAGCGGAAGTAGCCGCCGCCACCGCACGGGATGTTGCGGCCGGCGAGACGCACCGTCGAAATCGGGTACTCCCAGAGGCGCGACGTTCCCTTCGGCCGGTAGGCAAAGCGCGGCGCGTCGGGGTTCGAGTAGTTGTCGTGAGCGACCGGATAGACGCTGGACGAGTAGGCGTAGCCTTCTTCCTCGAGCACCTGAAACGCCCAAGGCGTCGTCGGACCGACTGAGAACGTCGCGGCGCGATAGCCTTTGATGGGCGCGCCGGTCGCGCCTTCAAGGATCTGTTTGGTCTGACGAATGTCGGCGCGGAACTGGTCCGGCGTTTGTTGATCGACGCGGTGATGCGCGTAGCCGTGACTTGCAAGTTCGTGCCCCTCAGCCACCACGCGGCGGACGATCGAGGGATATCGCTCGGCGACCCAGCCGAGCGTGAAGAACGTCGCGTGCGTGCCGCGTTCGGCCAAGAGGTCCAGGATCAGGTTGGTGTTGCGCTCGACACGCGATTCATAGCCGTCCCAGCGCGCGCGATCGCAGACGTCGGCGAAGGCCTGGACCTGGAAGTAGTCTTCCACGTCGAAGGACATCGCATTCGATCGCTGTGAGAGGTTGTCCTTCATGTTTCCGTCGCGGATGCGCGCCCTGAGGGGACGCCGGTGCCTCGCGGGCGATTGTCGCCCAAGAATATCCTTAACTGCAACGATCAGTACGCTTGGACGAGACCGAAGCGCAGCACGCTCGTTTGCGAATCGCCCGTCGTCTCGCGATCGTTCAGAGCCCAGATCAGGCTGCCATTGAAGGTGAGGTCGGCGTTGTAAAGGTAGACGAAGCCGACTTCGGCTCGATATTGCTGAAGCGGATCGGCCCCCAGAGGCGGTTCGTAGTCGTCGAAGAAGGAAAGCGTCGCATTGCTGGTCAAACTACGCGACATCTGCTCGCGCCACTCGACCTCGACGGCGTACTGCTTTTCGATCGTGCCCAATCCGAGGAAATTGCGTTCGGAGTGCGAGCCGCTCAGTGAGAACGTAGCCAGGCCCCGGGTGTATGTCGTGGTCGCCGTTAGATCCTTGTCGCGCACGACTTGATTGGCCAACGTCAGATCGGGAATGAACGGTTCAGGCGCGGGCTGAAGGGTCAAGTTGCCTTCCGCGTCGAACAAATCGTCCAGCGACTGGAGGCTTTCCAATTGGGCCGGGACAAGGGTGTCGGTGTACTGCGCCGTGAGGCGAACGCGCGGCGAGAGAACGAGGTTCACGTCACCCGCCCAACTCGTCCCGTCAAAGCGTTCGCCGAACTCGAGTTGGAAGAACGAATTGCCGCTCGTGGTGTAGCGGCCGCCAACCGACCAGCGCGGTCCGCGGACCGTGGGGATGCTGGGATCCTGGATCCGCTCATACCCGTAGCGCCCGATGGCCGTGAACGTACCGGTCACGTGAAGCAATACGTGGCCGACGGCATTTTCGAGCTCGAAGCCGTCCTCGGTTTCCAGATGTTCAGCGGTGCCGATCAGTTCGTAGTTCGCATGACGCTCACCGGTCGTGATGCGGCCGGCGAGGGACTTTGCGACGATATCGTTGATGGGCACCAGCAGAGGCCCCGCGATGGGCTCGTCGAAGGCCACTTCGGCATAGGTCGCGCGCACGGAAAGGTCTGCGAGATCGAACATGTTCAAGGTCAGCAGCGGGCCGACGGCGTACTCGGTTTGCTGCGAGTTGAACGCGCCGGTCGTCAGGCCCGTGCCAGAGGTCTCGTCCGGGGCCAGGAATACTTCCTGGCGCCTGGCGCGGGCGTCGACGAACAGGCGATCGTGCAGAATCGTGAGCCGCCCCACGGTCGCCCCGTCGCCGTTGAAGTCGTCGAACTCGTTGGTCGCCCAGTATTCGTTGTAGTAGGCGGTGCCGCTGGCGAGGAATTGGATGCGCGAGGACTCATACTGCGCGTCAAGCCGCATGCCCACGATTGTGATGGCGTCGGCATCGCGATCGGCGGCCTCGGCGCGTACGTTGTCGGTGAAGACCTGTTCGAGGATCAGGGACGGCGTAAAGCGGAGCGCTTCGGCGAGGGCGCCCGTCGCCACCGCACCGACGCCTGCGACGACCGCCGCGGCGACGAGCGCGTGCGACAGATGCCTCGGCATCTTCAAGCGCGCAGCTCTTGCTCCCCAGCGCATTCGTCCCCCAACCCCGGACTCAAATTCCCGCTTCGGGAATTCTCAATTGAAGATCAGCCCCAACGACTTCTCATCAATCGGACCGGCGATGCGATCGAGCGTGCCCAGCGCCTTGTTGATCTTGTTCCTGCTGGTCCGGTTCGACGCAACGACGAAGGCGACGTGACCGGCGACGCGCGCAAGAACCGCAGCGCCGCTGCCGGACAGGATCGGACCGGCGTCGATGATCACGAACGAATTCGCATTTGCCGTCAGCGTGCCCATCAAATGTTCCAACCTGCCGTCCGACAACAGTTCCGGCGCATTGCTGCGCGCGCTGCCCGACAGAATGGCGTGCACGTTGCCCAAGCCCGTCGATTTGATGATGCGGCTTTGGTCCATCGACTGGTCTTCGAGATAATCGAGCAGGCCGGGACCGCCGCTGGAGCCGCCGAGCCATGACGAACTGCCGAGCGCGGGATTGTCGAAGTTCGCGTCGACCAAGGTCAGCTGGATGTGCGGATCGAGCGCGAAGTTTGCCGCCAGATGGTGGGCGACGTAACTCTTGCCTTCACCGCGCGCCGCACTGGTGACCAGCAGCACGCGCGGGTTGCGACCCGCAACGTCGCCCGACGCAGCGCGCGCCAGGAAGTGCCACTTGATCAGACGGAACTCGTCGTTGGTGTCGTCGCCGTCCGAGAAGGACCGCACCGCGACCGCGGTGTTGTCGTCGCCGGAGGCCCTGTAGCTTGCCAAAAGAGACATTGTTCTTCCCCCTACTGCAGGAGCCCGCCGAGTTGACCGAGGTCAACACCGAACAAGCGATAGATTTCATCCCGCAGCGGCGCGAACCAGCCCGCTGTCGCGGAGATCACATAGGCTGCAAAGAATATTCCGACGATCGAGCCCGCGAGCATCATGCTGTCGACGGCGCCGGAGACGCGCGAGACGATGCCGCGCTGATCGGCGAGCGTTGCGATGACCGGCAGGCCCAGCGTTTGCTCAGCCTCGGACGCGCTCACGAAGGCGCCGCGCATCAGGCCCAAACCGTAGGCCAACGCACCGCCGGTCACGACCGCGAGAAGCGCGCCTAAGATCAGGAACGTGGGACGATCGGGGCTGACCGGTGCGGTCGGCAGGGTTGCGGCTTCGATCACGCGGAACTGTTCGACGCCCGACGAGATGTCGGCTGCGGCGGTGATCTTTGCGCTTTCGCGGCGGCGGATGAGCTGTTCGTAGTTCTCTTTGACGATGGCGTATTCGCGGTTCAGGCCTTCGAGCGTCTGCTCGGCGGCCGGCGCGAGCGTCGATTCAGCTTCGATCGCCTGCACGGCCGCCATCGCGTCGCGCACGCGGCGGTCGGCGTCCATGACGGCGAAGTTCGCACGAAGAAGCTGCATCTGCGCACCGCTGGGTTCGCGCGCGGGCGCGGCGGCGGGCGTTGCGGCAGGACCGACTGCGGCCGGCGTCGTCGGCATCGGCGCGCCGGCAGCCGCATCAACGGCGGACGACGGCGGCACTTGACCCGGAAGCGCCGTGAACGGTTGGGCGACGGACGCGCCCAGATTCTCGCCCAAGCCGTATTGTTGCGTCAGCAGCATGATCTCGCGCTTCGTGGCGAGGACGTCCGGATGCTGATCGGTGAAGACGAGCAAGAGTTGGCTCAGCTGCGCTTGCAGGGCCGTCAGGCGATCGATCGCCGCGGGGAACGTCTGGTCGGTCGCGTAGAGCGCCGCGGTCGCATCGGCGCCGGGCTTTCCGGCCGCTTCAATCTGCGCCTTGAGGCGATCACGGTTCGCCACAGCAACCTGACGCGCGATCTGCGCGTCGCGCAACACGGCCAAGGCCGCGTCCTGGCGCTGCTGATGGGTCGTGTTGCCCAGCACCATCGCGTTCTCCATGCGATGCTGACTGATCTGGGCCTCGAGTTCACGGATCTGCTGCTGATAGGCTTCGATTTGCGCGTCGAGGAATTTGCGCGCGTCGTCGTAGCCCTTTTGCGCCAAGCCCATCTTGGATTCGACCATGACGGCGACCAGGCCCTGGAGGACGTTGCGCGCACGGACAGCGTCGGTGTCGGTATAGGCCAGGTCGAACAGGTTCTTCGTATCTTCCTGTTCCGCAATCGTGACGCCGTTGCGGATCATCGCGCGGGCCTTATTGCGCCGGTCTTCGGTCGACAGGTCGAAACCGAGATCGGGGGTCTCAAGAAGGCGATCGATGTTGTTCGTGTTGAGGACGGTCGTTTGAAGGACTTTGAGGAGGTCTTCGCGCGATTCAGCGTCTTCTTCAGACGCGATACCACGGAGCAGCGGGCGGAGGACCACTTCGCTGTTGATGTACATACGGGACCGGGATTCGAACCGATCCGGCATCGCCATAACGACAGTGGCGATGGCCGCGACCATCAGGGCGGCGACTACGACGCCGAGCCACCTGCTGGGCAGCGCGCGCTGCAGTTCCAGATACAGTCCTGAAAATACACTGTTCTGCATGTTCTTGGCCCCCCCAAAGGCCTCGAAAGTCTCTCGCTATCCGACCCGATTCGAACGCTCTTCCCAGCGTCAGAACCACCGTTCCGGAATGCGAATAACGTCCCCAGGCGCGAGCTCGACGTTGGCCGTCGTGTCGCCGTCTTTCATCAAATCTGCTACGCGAACGCGGAATTCCTTCGTGCGCCCGCCGCTCATGCGGACAAGGCGCGCGTCGTTGCCGTTGGCGAATTGCGTAAGGCCGCCGACTTCGATCATGACGTCGAGCAAGGTCAGCCCGGCGCGGTAGTTGACGGAGCGCGGTTGAACGGCTTCGCCGACGACACTCACCCTGCCCTGCCCGCCGCCCGTCGGCGCGACCGTCTGCACGATCACCGTCACGACCGGTTCGCGGACAAAGCCCTTCAGGCCGGCTTCAATGTCAGCCGCAACTTGGCTGGGCGTCTTGCCGGCGGCTTGAACGTCTTGCAGGAGCGGCATCGAGAAGCGGCCGTCGGGTCTGACGGGCACGAGCACCGAGAGCTCAGCGCTGCGCCAGACGAACACCTGCACGGAGTCACCCGGCCCGATGACGTACTCAGGCGCGCTGCTGTAGACTTCCGGCGCCTTCGGACCGACGGGCGCCTTGTCCAACCAGAACGCGCAACCCGACAAGCCAAAAGCCGCCACAGCGACCATCGCGAAAATACGAAGCATGCCCCTTCCCCCACCTAAACGGACGGTGCCCATCACCCGAGTGCCTTTCTCCTAGCGTTCCAAGCCCCAGCGAACGCTACGAAACGGCACCCAATCCGTCGAAGTCTCCCAATCAAGGAAACTAGTACCAACAATCCCTCACACACGAAATCTCAGTTGCCACTTTAACAACATTTGATGTGCTCCGTGGTACGCAGAAGTCACACTATCATTAACGGCGCGCCTTAACTCTGAGCTAGATGTTGTGCTTACCAAGCCGGGTGCCTCCAGCATCTGTCACAGCGGTCACTTGCCTGTGCTAAACCAATCACAGCGAGCGGCAATGGCGCATCACAATCTGACGGCGAGGACTGATACAGACGATGCAGATTCTCGCCCGTGACGGGTAGTCCGGCTCGCTCCACCGAGGCGCAAGATCTTGCGTGTTTTCGGCTCTGGTTGGCGATATGTGAGGTTGCAGGCACGTTTGTCCGAGGTGGTGGGGTTTGGCGTCGCGTGCGGATCAGATGGGGAGCGGCAATTGGGAGGCGCAGAAGCGGCGTCTGACCGCGCTTTTCGTGCGCCTGGGGAATATTCCGGCGCTGGGGGCGTGTGGAAACGTCAGCATATCTGCGCCTATTCACGTGTCCGGACACGCGCGGCTGTTCCTCGGCACGCTGCCGCAGCGGGCAGAACCCTTTCTGGTCAAATGCTTCTATGTGAGCGGCACCGAACAAGCGGACATCGAAGAGGCGCGGCTTCAATACGAGGCGCTTGTGCATCTCAACGAGACACGCGGCGCGGTCAGCGGTTTCAATCTGGTGCAACCGTTCCATCTCTTTGCCGAGGAGGGGATCATCGTCCAATCGTGGATCGAGGGAAAAAGCCTCGACCGCGCGCTTGGCGATGCTGCTTTTTCAGGCGCGCAGTTGTTGGACCGTGTCGCGGCGGCGGGTGCTTGGCTCGGACATTTTCATCGCTTCGGCAATGACGGCCATACCGCGGCCGTCAGCGGAACTTTGATGGATGAGATCGATGAGGGAGCAAGGTCTTTGGGATCGCACGGACGCGTGCTGAACGAGGCCGTCGAACTGCTGCGCAACTCAGTGTTGGCCCAGGGCAAGACCATCCAACCCGTCACGACGCTTCACTGCGACTTCAAGCCCGCGAACGTCATTGCCACCGACGGCGGCGTCTTCGCCATCGACTTTCAACTCTCGACGCGGGCCAGCATCTATTTCGACCTGGCGCATTTTCTGAACTCTCTGGCGATCGATCTGATGAAGACGCGGCGGCCGGGGCTGCTGCTACAAGCCAAGGCGATGCAGCGTGCGTTCGTTGCGGGCTATGAGCGCGTGGCCGGCCCGATCGAGCCGCTGATCCTTGCCTATTACCTCGTCTACGATCTAAGCCGGTACATGGTTCAACACGGCGATGCGCATACGTCCGGTCTTGCCGGGCGCGCCAAATGGTGGGCGATGGAACGGCTGCTTGCGATGCGCCTTTCGCGCTTTCGCATGCTTGCGCGCCGTAGCGCGACATGAGCCAAGAGCCCGCGGCGGAGAAGAGCACGGCCTACCGCGTTGCCGCGGGAACGGCGCTGTTCATCACCATGCGCTGGTGCTTTCGCCTGATCGGCCTGGTGTCGACGGTCATTCTGGCGCGCGTTTTGGTGCCCGAAGACTTCGGTATCTTCGCCATTGCGGCGAGTTACATCACGCTGATCGAAGGGTTGACGGATCTCAGCGTCAGAAGCTCCGTCATTCGCCACGGCGGCGAGGATCGCTCGTTCTTGGACACCGTGTTCACGGTGCAGCTGCTGCGTTCGTTGCTGGTTTGCGCGGTGGTGCTGGCCACCAGCCTGATCGTGCCGGCGTTGGTCGAGGACGACCGGATCGGGCCGGTGATCTGGTGCTTGGCGCTGAACACGTTGTGGAGCGGCGTCTTGAGCCCGCGGATGGCGTTGTTCGAGCGCGAGCTCGATTTTCGGCGCGAGTTGCTGATGCAGTTCGTGGGCAAGATTCTCAGCACGATCGCGGCGATTACGGTCGCCTTGATCTATGAGACGTACTGGGCGTTGATCGTCGGGAGCTTGGTGGGCTCGCTGTCGCGCGTGACGACCAGCTATATCCTGGCGCCGTTCTGGCCTCGGCTTGGTCTTCAGCAGTGGCGCAAGCTTTTCAACTTCGCCGGATGGGTCAGTGCCGCGACGACCGTCGACACGCTGGGACATCAGTTCGACAGCATCATCATCGGCGGGTTTCTCGACGTTCGCTCGGCCGGTATTTACCGGGTGGGTTCGGAGTTCGCAGCCTTGCCGCTGGGCGAGTTTCTGCCGGTCTTGTCGCGCACGCTGTTTCCGGGGCTGCTCAAGTTCAAAGACGACATTCCCAAGCTGCGCCAGAATACGCTGGATGCGGTCGAGATGATCTGTACGTTGGCGCTGCCGATCGCCGTGGGGTTCGCCTTCGTTGCGCCGGAAGTCGTGCGGATCCTGTACGGCGACAAGTGGATCGCGGCGATCCCGATCGTCCAAGCGGTTTCGCTGTGCGTCGGGATCGAGGCTTTGGGCGGTTCCGTTTCAACGTCGGTTGCGATGGCGCGCGACCATACGAAGTTCCTTTTCGGCCGGTCGGTCGCGTACAGCCTTTCGCGCTTGCCCGCGTTCATTATCGGCGCGTGGCTGTTCGGGATTAACGGTGCGCTGGTCGGCTATCTGGTCGGTTCGTTGCTGCTGGCGGGCGCGAATGTCACGATCTTGCGGACGCTGCTCGAGACGAGTTATGGGGCGATCGCCACGCGCGTTTGGCGCGCGGCGGCGGGCGTCGCGGCCATGGCCGCCGTTTTGTGGCTTGTGCCGACGCATTACGGCGTGAGCGACGGGGTTGGAAACGACGTTGTGAACATTGCGGTCAAGATGGCGCTGGGCGCGGCCACGTACACGATTGTCCGGGTGGCGATCTGGCAACTCTCGGGCACGGCCGAATTCAGCGAGCGGAGCATGCTGCGGGTTTGGTCGGCGGTGGCGGCGCGGCTGCCTCTGCGCTTGGGCACCAAGGCCGGCCGGGAATAATTCTAGCCAGGCCGCGACGCCACGCGCCTCAGGACGTCTTTGACTTTCTCGAATTGCGCCGCGCGTTCTAGGCCTTCGCTCGCCGCCGCGGGCAACGGTGCAATGCCGCCCGCACGCTTCTGTGCGATCCACGCTTCAACCTGCTTTGCGATCTTCGCGGGATCGTCGGTGACGAGGCCCGCGGCGCGATCGCGCACGATCTGTGCGACGACGCTGTCTTCGAGGGCGATGCCGAGGATCGGGCGGCGGGCGCCCAGATAGTCGAAGATCTTGCCGGCGATGGTGCCGAATTCTTTGGGATCGCACCACTGCATGTGCAGAAGGACGTCGGCGTGGAGCTGATACTCAAGCGCCTTCGTGTAAGGGACGGGCGGGCGCACGCGGACGAGATTCGTAACGCCATGGCGCTCGGCGATTTCGTTGATCGCCTTGTCTTGCGTGCCGATGAACTCGACGATCACCTGATCGGCGGTCACGCGCAAACGTTTCAATGCATCGAACAGGGCCGATGGGTCGCGATAGCCGGCGTAGATGTGGCCCGTGAACACGATGCGCAGCGGCCCTGTGGTTTCGGGCGCGACGGGCGGCGGCAGCGGAAAGTCGGCAGCCACGAAGCCGTTCATGGCAACCGTCACCGGCCGCGCGTAACGATCGACCAGACGCTGACGCCAGCCGGGCGAGACCGTCACGATCTCCGTTGCGCGGGAGAGCACGCGCTGGTCCCAGATGCGTTCCAGCGCGTGGCGCGCGCGCGAGTATTCGTAGTATGGATTGTCGGTCCAAAGATCGCGAAGTTCAGCCACCCACGGCACTTTCGCCTTGCGCGAGAGCTGGTCGGCGACGATCAGCGTCGTTGCGGGCGGCGCGGTGGCGTAGATCACGTCCGGGCGCCAGTCTGCGATGAGTTTCATGCCGGCGGCGACGGCGTGCTTGCGCCAGCCGGCGCGGCTGTCTGGCCAATCGACGACGTCGCGGTAGGCGTTGCGGAGAGACTCTTTCAGTGCAGATTTTTGCGCAGCAGGCTTTGCCATAGCTTCGCCGGCGGGCTTTGCAGCGACCGCGCCGTGGCCGGCGGCGTTCCGCGCGCTGAACATCGTGCGCAGGCTTTCGATCTGATGCCCCGCGCGCTCCCACCGCGTGTACGTGATCACATCGCGCGGCCCGCCAAACGCAAGCGACCTGTCTTGATCGGTGGCGTCCGCCGTCAGGACGCGCACGTCAAGGCCGTGATCGATCAAGTGCTGGACAAGTTTGCTGGCGCGGATGGAGGCCATCGTCGAGAACGGCGCGAACCAGTACGAGACGAACAAGACGCGCGGCGCACGCGAGCCGTTGGTCATTCAGGCCGCTTTCTCTTCGACACAGGAGTCGATGAGAAATTTGCAGGCCCAGTTCAGGTACTGATAGCGGCCGTACTCGCCGTCGACCGGGAACGAACCCTTCACGCCGCCCGCCATGTTCGGATCGCCGTGTACGTTTACCGCGCGACGGACGTATTTGTTCAGTCGCAAGCCGGCGTCGCGGTAGCGCGCATCGTTCGTCAGGCGGGTCAGAAGGAACAGGCTGTGCGCGATTTGGGTGCTTCCCGTCAGGCAGACGTAGTCGGCGCCCGGACGCCAACGCGCGTCGAGGCGGCCGGCGAGGCGTCCGTCGGGGGCGACCGCCGTGAGGATCCCCTCGGCTGTGCGGCACGCGGCGCGCAGGAGTTCGTCGTCGTGCGACCAGAGATGCGCTTCGACCACGCCGCGCAGCGCGTAGCCGATCGTGTGCGTGAGCGGCGCTTCGGGTGTGTCGAGGCAGTTCGATTCAAACCAGCCGTTGTCGTGCTGCTTGGTGAGCGCCCAACGCACTTGCTTCAGGCCCGCTTCGCCGAAGCCTTTGTCCGGCGAGACGCGCGCCGCTTCGAACAAGCCCCACGACACGTGCGTTTCGTAGACCTTCTCGCCGGTGCCGCCGAAGGGCGTTGGATGTTTGCGCCAGCAGCCGTCGGGGTCTTGCGTCTCGGCGAGCCAGCGGGCGGCGCGTTCCATCGGCTCGAGGTAGCGCGCGCGATCGAGGTGCGCGGCGCCGGCGGCGAGGCCTAAGAGAATTTGCCCGGTGTTGAACGTTACCGGCACGCGCGGCAGCTGATCGACTTTGCCGCCTTGGAAGCCGCCCTCGGGGAATTGGATAGCGACGAGCCAGTCCAGGCAGCGGCGCGCGCGATCGCGTAGGTCCGGCTTCGATAGCGCCTTCGCTTGATCGATCAGCGTGGGCACGATGTAGCCGGAGGTTTCGGGATACGACGACGACCAGCCGTTGATGAGACTGAAATCGCGCGCGAAGCCGCCGTCGCGGGTCGTCGAGTGATCTTGCGCTTCGCCCAGCCAGCGGCAACCTGCTTCGATCACCGCATCGCAGCCGGGATCCGTTGCGGGAAGGCCCTGGCGATCGCCGGCGCGGGCGCGCTTTGCGGACTGAGGCAGCTGCCACTCGTTCAGCGCCTGGCGCAGTGTTGACTTGATGGCTGCGAGCGCCATTGCCGGTCTATTCCCTCAAGGTCCAGAAGCCCGGGGGCAATAGCGTTCGCCCCGCAGAATGGCAAGGCCGGCGATCAGCGGAACATCCGGCGCAAGCGGCCGCGGACGCGGGAATATTGGCTTTGGAGCCAGGGGCCCGGATCGTCGGTACGGAACACCGCGTCGATCACGCGCATGCCGACGGCGGCGGCGGGAAATTCTGCGCCGGGATTTGCGGCCTTCGCGTTCTCGTCGCTCGTCGCGTCGCGCCAGATCGCGGGTGATGGCGCAGGGCGTTGAGGTGTGGGCTTAAGACCCGCGATCGAGCGATAGGCCGCCTGCACAAGGTTGACGCCGTTCAAGGTGGCGACCTCTTCCTGGTAGTCGGTCCGTGCGATGGTGGGTTCGACCATGACGAAACGGCCGTTCCGGCTATCGCGTTTGTATTCCATGCTGGCCAAGCCGATGAGGCCGACGGCGTCGAAAAAGCGGTGGGTCAACTCATCGAGTTCGGCGGCGACGTCCGGCGCCGGCATGCAGCTTGCCGTGCCGCCGACAAGGGGCGGCCATTGCCTGATCTTGCGGCCGGTGAAGGCTACTCGTGTGCCGTCGGCGCCGCGCTGGACGAGCGTGAAGTACACATCGGCGTCGCCACCCTCGATCCATTCCTGCACGATGAAGGGCGGCTTGTGTTCGACGCCGCGCCAGAACGTCTCCAGATCCGCGAAGCTTTCGAAGCGGTAGGCCTTCTTGTAGGTGCGTTCCCAATGCTCGCTCTTGCGGGCAGGCTTTAGAATGCAGGGGTAGGTGAGCGTGGACGCCGAGCGCACATCGTCGTCGACATAGACGGCACGCGGCACCGGGAAGCCCAAGGCTTCGGCGCGGCGTTGGAATCTCTGTTTGTCCGTCAGGTCCGCGACTGTGTCGGCGTCAGGCAGTTCGACGCGGAATGTTCCGGCGAGTTGGGCGCGGTGCTTGGACACGGCGGCGACGGCCGCTTCTTGTGTGAGGAGCAAGACGGGCGGTGCGTCGAATTCCTGCGCGGCGCTTTGGAGCGCGCGGATGAGCGCGTCGTCGGCATCGGCGTCTTGGCAGCGGTACAATTGCGACTTGGCGTAGCGGCTGTGGATCGCGGGGCCGGCTTCGTGACGGTCGACCAATCTTACGGCGACGCGTTCGGGCGCGAGGCTTCTGATGACGCCCAGTGCATTCAGGCCCGACCCTTGGACGACGACGGCTGGTTTCTTCGTTGACTCGGTCACTTGCGTTCTCGGCCTTCGGACAGGGCGGCGTCATAGATCTGTTTGTAGCGCGCGATCATGGAGGTGAGCGAGAATTCGCGTTCGACGCGCGCGCGATTGGCGGCGCCGATACGGCGGCGCAGGTCGGGATCGACGAGCAGCGCTCTAATCGCATTGGCAAGGGCGGCTTCGTCACGCGGCGGCGTCACGAAGGGCAGGTTGTCCGGCGTCACGATATCTTTGATGTCGCCGACCGCGGTCGATGCGGCGGGCAGGCTTGCCGCCATCGCTTCGACAAGGCTGATGGGAAATTGTTCGGTGTCGGACGACAGAGCGAAAACGTCGAACAGACCGACGTAGCGCTCGGGGTTGGACATGAAACCCGGCAGGTGCACGCGGTCGGCCAGACCTTGCGCGCGCGCTTCGGCCAAGATGGCGTCGCGGTCGGGGCCGTCGCCGACGATGACGAGGCGCGCGGGCAGGTCGCGCGCGGCGGTTGCGAATGCGCGCACGAGGCGCGTCAGGTTCTTTTCTTCGCGCAGGCCGGCGACTGTTCCTACGACCAGGCGATCGTCTGCAACGAAGCCCGGGATGGCGTTCGGTTGCGGCTTGATGCCGAAGGCAGGGAGGTCGACGCCGTTTGGGATGTAGGTCACGCGCGCAGCCGGTTGGCGCCATGTCTCGCGTGCGATCCGTTCCAGCACGCGCGACGGCACAATGATCTGGTGCGCGGCGCCGAAGGCTTGGCGGCGAAACCAGGTGCGGCGGCGGTAGAGGCTTTCGCTTTCTTCGGTGCCGAAGCCGTCTTCGTGATGCACGAGTGGCGCGCCGCCGAATAGGCGCCGCGCCATCACCACTTCGACGGCGCCCCAGTTGTAGGTGAGAACGAGGTCGGGCCTGAGCTGGGCTATGCGCGATCGCAGCGCCATCAGGCGACCGGGCAGCGCGCCGCTTTTTAGATCGGGGAACAGGGGGAAGTTCGCTTCGACCTGCAAACGCTCGCGCGCCGCGAGTTCGCCGCGCTCAACCGACACGATCATGTGCTTGTAGGCCGGACCCCAGGCGTTGATCAGTTGCACGGCGCGCGCTTGGGGACCGCCGAGGTTGAACGTCGAGAAGACGTGCAGCAGGCGGGGCGCGGACATCCGTCAGCCCATCGCCTTGGCCGGCGCGACGATGCCGCGCTCGATGAACGCTGCCCGGTCGGCTTGCGGA
>JAEUMM010000475.1 GCA_016792645.1 Alphaproteobacteria bacterium
GACCACGCCACGCAGATACGTGTCGTCGTTTTCGTGCATCGAGACGCCGTACTGGGCCGTCACCAACACGCCTTCGAAGTCTTTGCGCATGATGAAGTTGACGACGCCGGCGACGGCGTCGGCGCCGTACACTGCCGAGGCGCCGCCCGACAGGATTTCGACGCGCTCAAGCAAGGCGACCGGAATGTTGTTCAAGTCGGCATAGGGCGAATTCACGCTGGCCGGGTTCATGCGGCGGCCGTTGATCAGAACCAACGTACGCTGCGGACCCAGGCCGCGAAGATCGATCGAGGCCGTACCCGAGGCGCCGTTCGATTGCTCCGGCGTCTGGTTCGCCAGCACCTGAGGCATGCTGTTCAGCAGCTGTTCTGCCGACGTCGTGCCTTGGCGAAGCGACTCTTTGCTGTCGATCGTGACGACGGGCGAAACCGAAGTCAGGCCCTTCTGCGGAATGCGGGTACCCGTAACGGTTACCTTCTCGACGTCCTTATCCTGCGCAAACGCCGGTGCGAGACTTCCGATCGTTGCGACTGCCGCACCCGCCATCAAAGCGGACTTCAGCGTCCTATTCGTCAACCCGTTCAGCACTTTTATGCCCCCTCTACCAATCGCCCGTCTGACCAATCCCCAAAACTTTTTTGCCAGCTGTAGTTGCCCGGGCGGTGCAATGCAGCCGAGTGAGGGAATACGGACCGCTCCGCATCCCTCCATCACTCGCGTGCAGCTTAAGAGTCGGCTCAACCTCTCATCAACGTAATTTCGACCCCGCAAGACTCATTTGGCACAACCTGTGGCTCATTCGCACCATGAGAAGGTTCGGGGAACACATTGATATGAAAGGGTTTTGTGAAATCGGCGCGGAGGGGCGGAAAACCGCGCTATTTATGGTTTTCGCCTGCCTGGGTTTGACCTAGATTCGCACGAGCGGCCGACCCCTCGGTTCGCTGACGAAGGAGAATGGCAATGCGTCTTCAGTCGCTCGCGTTAACCGGTTTGGCCGCGCTCGCCGTGGCGGCCACGGGCTTGCTGGCAGCGGATCCCGCGGCCGAAGCGGCGCCCGGCAAGTGCTTGAGATTCCGCGACATGACAAACATGACCAAGGTCGATGATCGCACGCTGATCGCCCACACGCGCGGCTCGGCGAAGTATCGCGTGGCGCTACGGCACGCATGCCGCGAATTTGGTCGTCCCGGCAACTTCTACACTGTGCGCCTGAACAGCGACACGGAATGCTTCGATCGCGACGACGTGCTGGTCTTCAAATATGGCGGCGCTTGCTTCGTCGAGAGCGTGACGCCTGTCCCGGCCGGTTGAAGAAAACTGAAGTCCAAAGAAAAGCGGCGGGCCGTCTAAGAGCCCGCCGTAATGGCAAGTGCGTTACGAATTCCACCACTTGCGCCACGCTTCCGGATCAAACCACGAAGCGAGCCACGACCAGAAATCGCCTTCGGATGCTTGCGTGCCGGAGTCCGGTACCGACGCTGTTGCGCCGTCGCCCGGCTTATCGCCGATGTCGAGCCAACGCGTTCGGTTTACGCCGCGCGGCGTGTGCTGCCAGTTCAGCACATAGGGCTTCACCAACGGCCGGATGTACTGAAAACAGCTCGGCGCCACGGCGACATCGTTGATCAACAAGCCTGCCGCCTGGCCCAGATACTTGCCGCGTGTCGCCGCGTCTTTCTCGCGCTCCGCCTGCGCCATCAGCGCGTCGTAGGCGGGATTCTTGTAGCCCGGATAGTTCAGGCCCTGGTTCGAACTTTGAAACAGGAACAACACGCTTTGCGCGTCGTTGTAGTCGAAGATCCAACCCGCTTCAGCGATCTCGAAATTGGCCGTCTTCAGAAGATCGTAGTGGATCGCGAAGTCCTTCGCGTTCAACTCCACATCCACGCCGATCAGCTTCCACATGTTCTGCAGCGCAATCGCATAGCGCTTCGTATCCGGCCGATTGAGATGGTTGTAGCTCAGTTTCAGCGGATTGTTCGGCCCATAGCCCGCTTCCGCCAGCAATCGCTTCGCTTCCGCACGCCGTTCCTCCATGGTCTTGCCGGCCCACGGCACCTTCGCCGAAAGGTCGACGTTCGCCATGCCGGGCGGCAATACGTTCAGCGCTTCGTCGCCATAGGCGTCGAAATAGACCTTCGCCAAAACCTCTTTGCGATCGATTGCTTCGCCCAGCGCAACGCGCACGCGCCGATCGGCAAGCGGCCCCGAACGCATGTTGAACACGGTGTATTGCACGCGCAGCCCCGTATAAGCGCGCGCCTCGTTCGGAATGTTCGCCTTGAGCCATTTGACCTCGGTCAACGGCCAGCGATCGAGCGTGTCGAGTTCGCCCGCCCGATAGCGCTTCATCGACGCGCTCTCATCCGTCGTCGGGTAGAAGTAGACCGAGTCGATCTTGACGTTGGCGGCGTCGAAGAAATGTGGGTTCTTGACCAATTTGATGCGGTCCGAAGGCCGCCGCTCGGCCAGCATATAGGCGCCGTTCGACACCATCGTCCCGGCCTTCGTCCAATCCATGCCGGCCTTTTCGACAACGTGCTTGGGGATCGGGAAGGTCGTGTAGTGGGTCATCATCTCCGGCAGATAAGGCGCCGGATGCTCCAGATCGATGACGAAGGTTTTGGCGTCCGGCGCGCTCACACCCAGTTGCGCGACAGGAAGCTTCCCTTCGCTCACCTTCTGCGCGTTCTTCACCGGAAATAGGATGCTCGCGTATTCGGAGGCGGTCTTCGGGTCCAACACACGCCGGTAGGCGAAAACGAAGTCCGCTGCCGTCACCGGCTGCCCGTCGGACCATTTGTGGTCGCGCAGGGTAAACGTCCAGCGCAGCCCGTCGGGCGAGGTCTCGACCTTCTCGGCCGCGCCAAGTACGGCGGTCCCCGCATTGTCCTCGGTGTAGAGCCCGATGAACATGTCGCCCAGAATCTGGTTCTCAGGGTCGCCTGAGGCCTGGTGCGGATCGAGCCCCTTGGGCTCGGCGCCGTTGCCGCGGTGCAATTCCTTCGCCGCCGACGCCGGCCCCGCGATCGCAAACGCGACCAGCAGCGCCAAACACAGTTTGAAGAGCGCGCTCGCTCCAAAGGTCTTCATCGGTCTCATCTCCCCACAACCATTGCCAGTGCCCATAGGCCCCGCAAATTTCAAGAATTCCACCATTTTTGCCAAGCATCCCAGCTGAACCAC
>JAEUMM010000104.1 GCA_016792645.1 Alphaproteobacteria bacterium
GCCGGCGTCGACGGCCTGATCATCGTCGACCTGCCGCCCGAGGAAGACCACGAACTGCGCGGCCCCGCGAAGGCCGCCGGTCTCGACCTCATCCGCCTCGCGACCCCGACGACCGATGCCGCCCGCCTGCCCACGGTGCTCGATGGCGCGACCGGCTTCCTCTACTACGTCTCGATCATGGGCGTGACGGGGACCAAGAGTATTAACCCGGCGGAAATGACATCTGCCTTGAAAGCCATCAAACAGGCCACATCTTTACCCATCGCAGTCGGCTTCGGGATTAAGACCGAGGCAGATGCCAAGGCGGTAGCCAGGGTGGCGGACGCGGCTGTTGTCGGCTCGGCACTGGTGGCGGAAATCAGCCGGTTCGTGGCGCCGGATGGCAAAGTCTCGCCAGGTGCCGCGGAAGCTGTGCTAGGCTTGACCCGTCAACTCGCAGGTGCAGCGCACAACGCACGCTGATAGACTTCGAATCATCATCGGTAACTGTGGTTAACAGTAGGTAAAGCGATCAGGGCATGAATTGGATCACCAACTTCGTCCGCCCGAAGGTGAAGTCGCTCTGGAGCGGCTCGAAGCCGGACACGCCTGACAACCTGTGGCGCAAGTGCCCCTCCTGCAACGGCATGATCTTCCACCGCGATCTTGAAGCCGCGCAGTACGTCTGCATGCATTGCGATCACCATCTGAAGGTCAACGCGTCGCAACGCATGAAGTATCTGTTCGACGACGCCGCGTGGGACACCATTGCGCTCCCCGACGTGCCGATCGACCCGCTGAAATTCAAAGACGAAAAGCGTTACGCCGACCGCCTGCGCGAAGCACGCAGCAAAACGGGTCAGCAAGACGCGCTCCAAGCCGCGCGCGGCAACGTCGGCGGCGTGCGCACGACGGTCGCTGTTCAATCCTTCGACTTCATGGGCGGCTCGCTCGGCATGGCGGTCGGCGAAGGGCTCGTCGCCTCGATGCGCGCCGCACTCGATCACCGCACGCCCTATGTGCTGTTCACCGCTTCCGGCGGCGCGCGCATGCAGGAAGGCATCCTCTCGTTGATGCAGATGCCGCGCGTGACGATAGCCATTCAGATGCTGCGCGAAGCAGGCCTGCCTTACGTTGTCGTCCACACCGACCCGACGACCGGCGGCGTCACCGCCTCCTACGCGATGCTCGGCGACGTCCACGTGTCGGAGCCCGGCGCCCTCATCGGCTTCGCGGGCCCCCGCGTCATCGAAAACACGATCCGCGAGAAACTGCCGGAAGGCTTCCAACGCGCCGAATACCTGCTCGAGCACGGCATGGTCGACATGGTCGTGCATCGTCACAAGATGCGCGAAAATCTCGGACGCCTGCTGAAACTGCTCACGCGCAAGACGACGCGCGCGTCGTCCGCACGCTATGAAACCGGGCCCTACGCAGTACCGATGCTGCAGGCCGCGCAACCGACGCCCTTCGAGCGGCCAACCCAGCCCTCGGTATGAGCGGCACGCCGCGGGACACGCTGGCGAGCGATGAGATTCTCGCTCGCCTGACAGCGCTTCACCCCAAAATGATCGACCTGTCGCTCGGCCGCATCGAGCGATTGCTGGGCAAGCTCGGCCATCCCGAACGCCGCTTGCCGCCGGTGATCCACGTCGCGGGCACCAACGGCAAAGGCTCCACCGTCGCCTTCATCCGCGCGATCCTGGAAGCCTCGGGCCGCCGCGCCCACGTTTACACCTCGCCGCACCTCGTGCGCTTCCACGAACGCATTCGCTTAAGCGGCAAGCCCATCGACGAAGACCAACTCTCCGCCCTCCTCGAAGAATGCGAGGACCAAAACGCGGGCGACCCGATCACCTTCTTCGAAATCACCACCGCCGCAGCGATGCTCGCCTTCACGCGCCAAAAGGCCGACGCCGTGATCCTGGAAGTGGGCCTCGGCGGCAAACTCGACGCGACCAACGTGATCGACCGCCCCGCAGTCTCGGTGATCACGCCGATCGACTTCGACCACCAAAATTATCTCGGCAATTCACTGAAAGAGATCGCGGGCGAAAAAGCCGGCATCATCAAGCGCGGCGTGCCCGTGATCATGGGGCCACAGCAAGACGACGCGCGCGACCTCATCGAACGCAAAGCGCAGGCCTTCGACGCGCCGCTCTGGATGTGGGGCCAAGAATTCGCCGCCCACGAAGAACACCGCCGCATGGTCTATCAGGACGAACACGGTCTGCTCGATTTGCCGCTGCCACGCCTCACCGGCCCGCACCAAATCGTCAACGCCGCCACCGCGATCGCAGCCCTGCGCAACGCGCCAAGCCTCAAGGTGTCCGATCGCGCCATCGAAGACGGCCTGATGTCGGTCGAATGGCCCGGCCGCCTGCAACGCCTAACTCACGGCCCGCTGGTCTCGTGCGCACCCAAAGGCGCGGAGGTCTGGCTCGACGGCGCCCACAACCCCCACGCCGCCCGCGCGCTCGCCCACGCCATCGCCGACCTCGAAGAACGCACCCCCCGCCCGCTCTACATGATCGTCGGCATGCTGCAGACCAAAGACCCGCGCGGCTTCTTCGCAGCGTTCCGCGGCCTAGCCAAACACGTCACGACGGTAGCAATCCCCGGCGACCCATCGACGTACGGCGCCGGCCAACTCTACGACGCCGCCCGCGCCGAAGACTTGGAAGCCCACCCCGCCCCCTCCGTCGAAGACGCCATCCTACAAATCGAAGCCCGCGCCGCTCTCACGGATTCAAAGGTGCCGCCCCGCATCCTGATCTGCGGTTCGCTGCATCTGGCCGGTGTCGTTCTGCGCGAAAACGGCTGATGCAATCGCTTGCGATGTTCGCGCTGGTGGTGCGCGACTACGACGAGGCCATCCACTTCTTCACGCAGATCCTCGACTTCGATCTCATTGAAGACACGCCGCAAAGCCCGACCAAGCGCTGGGTCGTCGTCGCGCCAAACAGTTCGACAGGCGCGCGCATCTTGCTCGCCAAGGCCGTCGGCGACGCACAAGCCTCTCGCATCGGCGATCAAACCGGCGGCCGCGTTTTTCTCTTCCTCGATACCGACAACTTCGCGCGCGACCACAAGAAACTAACCGATCGCGGCGTGAAATTCACTCGTCCGCCAAGCAAGGAGACCTACGGCTGGGTCGCCGTCTTCGAAGACCTCTACGGCAACAAATGGGACTTGGTGGAGCGCGTCAGCTAATCAGACGCTCTGCTCGATCCACTCGCGCAGTTTGTTCTTCGGCATGGCGCCGCTGCGGGAGGCGAGCACTTGCCCGTCCTTGAAGATCAGCATCGTCGGAAACCCGCGCACGCCGTACTTGTTCGTGATGTTCGGGCTCGTCTCCGCGTTCACCTTCGCGATAGTGATCTTGGCGCCCATCTCCGACGACAGCTCATCGAGCGAAACGGCGAGCGGCTTGCACGGCGCGCACCACTCCGTCCAAAAATCGACGAGCACCGGCTTGGACGACGCAAGCACGTCGCGTTGGAACGTGGCATCGGTCACGTCGACGCTCATCGGCATTCTCCGGAAATCAGAAAAGGAATCGGAAGGCTAGGAAAGGATGACTCAAACCGTCGAGTCGATCCACTCCTTGATCTTCGCCTTCGGCATCGCGCCGATCTTCGTGGCGGCGACCTGCCCGTCCTTGAAAATCATCAGCGTCGGAATGCCCTTCACGCCGTACTTCACCGGCACCGTGGGATTCTCGTCCACGTTCAGCTTCGCGATCGTGATCTTGCCGCCGAGCTCATTGGCAAGCTCTTCGAGCGCCGGGCTGATCTGACGGCACGGCCCACACCATTCGGCCCAGAAATCGACGAGCACCGGCTTCGACGAGCCCAGCACGTCCTTCTCGAAATTCGCGTCCGTGACCTTGGTAGCCATTGTCTTGAAATCCTGTGTTACCGCCGCCTGGACGCCTGTCCGGCGGGGACTCGATAGCGTTACGTGGATGAAATCTAGGAACCGCCCCAAGGGGGGTCAAGCCGCCAGTCCGGCTGCATCAAGCAGCCTTGTTGGCAGAACCGTCAACCGCGGCTCGGCCGTCCAGAGAATCGCGCAATTAACCGGCCGCCCCTCGAACAGACGGGCAACTGCAACACGATAAAGTGCGAGCTGTGTCACATACGAAGCCGGGATCGACGAATCGACTTTGGGCACCACGCGGTCGGTTTTGAACTCGACGATCATGACATCGCGCTCGCCCACGACCACACGGTCAAGCCGCGCCGCCAGATCGACCTTCACGCCCTGCCACTCGACAACCCCGCGCAGTGGAACCTCGCCATAAGACCCCGGCGCAAAGAGATGCGAGAGCAACAAATCGCGCCGCACCTTCAACGCCTCCCCCGCCGCATTCTGCGCCACCGCCGGATCGCCGAGAATCGTCAACGCCGCCTGCAGCGCAATCGCGCTCCACCGTTCCGACGGCGCCGACGCGAGTTGCTCCAGCGCACGGTGAATTGCACGCCCGCGGTCGAGCGCCAACGCATCGCCCCGTCCGCCAGGCATCACGGCCCGCCGCGGCATGATGGTTGACGGCTCGACATGCCGCATCTCGACCTCTACCGGCGCCGCCGCGCGCGCCCACGCCGGCATCGACGCGATCACCACCGGCGCCGAGATCTGCGCGGCCGCGGCTTCGGTAAGCGACGGCTCGCCATAACGCACGATCGCCGCGTCGCCATCGCCGATGGTCGCCGCATTCAACCGCGTCATCGCGTTCGAAACGAGATCGTACCAAGACTCTTCCGGTCGCCGCTCCTTGGCGTCGTAACCGCAGATATAGAGTCGATCGCGCGGCCGGGTCAGCGCCACATAAAGCAAGCGCCGGTACTCCTCCATACGCTCTTCGCGCGCCGCACCGCGCGCCGCGCCGCGCACCGGTTCATCACGCGTCGTCTCGATCTTCCAAAGCGGCGTGTCGCCCGCCCTCAGCAAGTCGCGGTCAAACCGGCCATGCCGCGGCGTCGTACAAGTGTCCGGCAAAATAACGACCGGCGCTTCAAGCCCCTTCGCGGCATGCACCGTCATGACGCGCACCGCGCCTTCGCCGCGATCCTGATCGCGCTTGATCTCGGTCTGCGTCTGTTGGATCGAATGCAGGAACGCCTCCAGCGACGGCGTGCGCGCCCGCTCGAAATCCAGCGCGGCATTCAAGAACTCCTCGATCGGATCGGCGGCATCAAGACCAAGCCGCGCCAGCATCCGCGACCATCCGCCAAGCTCGCCCAAAATGCTGGAGTAGAATTCGTAAGGCGGCAGAACATCCGCGCGATCCCACACGCGATCGAGAAACGCGACACTCGAAGCAAATCGTGCATCCGTC
The DNA here is from genome assembly GCA_016792645.1 of Alphaproteobacteria bacterium. Lineage (GTDB taxonomy): Bacteria > Pseudomonadota > Alphaproteobacteria > Micropepsales > Micropepsaceae > SZUA-430. The sequence continues at coordinate 5,324 of JAEUMM010000104.1, forward strand.
GCCCGTTCGCGTAAGACGGTCCACAGCGGCTTCTTCTCCCGCGCGTGCGCAATCTCGAACAACGCCTCGTCGTCCAAGCCGCAGAACGGGCTCTTCAGCACCGTCGCCAACGTCAGATCATCGCGCGGCATCAACGCAAACCGCCCCAGCGCAATGAGATCCATGACCGCGATATGCTCGACCAGCTTCAACCGGTCCGCACCCGCCACTGCAATCGAACGCCGCTTGAGCTGCCGGATCATTTCGTCGGCGAACAGATTGCGCCGCCGGACCAAAATCATAATGTCCCCGGCCGCCATCGGCCGCAGCCGCCCCAGCGCCTTGTCGAACACCGCCTCGCCACCCCCGAGCCACCCTTGGATGCGCGTCGCGATGATCTGCGCCAGTTGGACCGCCGGATGCTCCGCGCTCACGCGATCGCGCGGCGCGTCCCAAGCCTCAGGCTCCGGCACGTTCGGCACCTTCACCGTCGGCCACACCTCGACGAGCCCCGGGATGTCGTTGCGCACCGCTTCGTGACGGATCACAGCGTTATCGATCGCCACACCTGCGCGTCCCGCAGCGTCGCCGAACACTTCATCGACAAGCGACAAAATACGCGGCGCGGTACGATAGGAACGCGTCAGTTCAACCCCTTCGAACGCCGCCTGCGCGTCGCGCGCCCGCTCGCGCACAAGCTCCCGCGTCGCGCCGAACTCCAGCGGCCGCGCGCCCTGGAACGACATGATCGACTGCTTCACGTCGCCCACCGCAAACACGGTGCGCAGTTGCGCCGCCCCGCGCCGTTCCGCGCCGAGCCCCGCAAAGAACTCCGCCGCGATCGCCGTGATCACCTTCCACTGCTTGGGACTGGTATCCTGCGCCTCGTCGACCAAAATATGATCGATGCCGCCGTCGAGCTTGTAGAGAATCCAACTGGCGCCCGGGCTTTCGAACAACGCCACCGCGTGCCCGATCAAATCGTCGTAGTCCAGCATCGCGCGCCGGCTCTTGATCTCCCGGCACGCTTCCAACACAGCGCCCGCGACGTGCAGCAGATAAGCCGATTGCTCCGCGATGAAGAGCGCATTGAACCGCGCTCGCGTCGCCATGACGACATCGCCGCACTGATCGAGCAGCGGCCCGACCCACGGCGCATCCTTCGCAACCGCTTTGGTCACCAGCGACTTCTGGCGCGTGCCCTTCAGCGTCACGAACTCCTCGCACATGTCGTCGAACGCGTCGCGGCTCGGCCGGCGCGCGAACTGCATCATCGCCCGGCCCCGAGCCTGATCGCTGACCGACCCGCGCAACAGAACCACGGCCGCGCGGTGCACATCCTCGGGTCCAAGCGCGGCCACGGCATCGCGCAAGATGGAAGCCTCATCCGTGTCGGGCGCGAGACCGACCTTGGTCCACAACGCCTCGCGCAACGCTCGCGCAGACTGGCCCTTCACAAACGGCTCGATCCAGCCGCGCTCGCCCACGATCCCGCGCATCAAGACGTCGAACCGCTCTTCGCCTGCATACTCGGTCAACGCCGCAATCGACTGCGCCAGATCCGGATCGCTCAACGCCGCGCGCGTCAGGACCGCGTCCTTGGCCTCTTCCAGCAACTGCTCCGTCGCCCGCTCGTCCAACACCTCGAACTGCGGCACGACCTTCGCCTCAAGCGGAAAGCGCTTGAGCAGGCGCTCGCAAAACGCGTGAATGGTCTGAATGCGCAAGCCGCCCGGCGACTCCAGCGCTTCCGCGAACAAGCGCCGCGCCCGCTCCATCGTCTCGGCCGTCGCGACCTCGCCCGTCACCGCCGCAAGCTGCGCCGCCAACGCGTCATCCGGCAGCAACGTCCATTCGCCAAGCCGCTTGAACAGTCGCGTCGACATCTCCGCCGCCGCCGCCCGGGTAAACGTCAAGCACATCAACCGGTCCGGCGCGCTGCCCGACAGCAGCAACCGCGCAATGCGATCGACAAGAACATGCGTCTTGCCCGACCCCGCATTCGCCGCCACCCACGCCGAATGGCCGGGGTGGGTCGCAAGCCGTTGTTGCGCGATCGCATCGGCGCTCATTCCTCGTCCCCCGACGACCATTCCTTGACCCGCGCCAAGTGGTCGTAGTCGCCGACAAACCGCTCCAGCAGCACGCGCGGCTTGGACAGATACGGCATGTCCGGCGTGTCGAACGCGGCGACGAATTTCTCAAGCCCCGCCCGCGCCCGCGCCGCTTCATCGTCGGGCGTCGACTTCTCGAACTTGACGCGCCGGATCTCGCCGGGCACCGCCCCGCCCTTCAACGCCACATAAATCAGCCCGTCGATCGAC
>JAEUMM010000108.1 GCA_016792645.1 Alphaproteobacteria bacterium
GCGATCGCCGCAGCGACAACGCCGCCGATGCTGGCGCCAAGGTCGGCGCTCCAAAGCTTGCCTATGTCTCCCGGCTCGAAGGCGAGGCATTGGCCTTTCTCGGCGAGCGCCTCTTCGATCTCGGCAAGCGGCGTGCCGGCGCGGGCGGTGAAAACCATCTCGTCGGGCTCGTACATCGTGATGCCGGTGAGGCCGGACAATCGGAGCACGGCGTCGGCGGTGACGGCGCGGCCGAAATTTTGCTTTGTGCCACGACCTTCGACAATGAGCGGCGCGCGTGCGTCGCGAACCGCCTCGACGACTTGATCTTCCGTGTCGGGCTTGAGAACGCGCATTTAGAGCCTTGGCAAGTTCGCGAAAGGCATGCGACCGCGATGGACATGCATGGCGCCGCCCTCGACGCACGCGGAGAGCGCGGGGAAGACTTTGCCCGGGTTCATGAGAGCGTCCGGATCGAAGGCGCATTTGACCGCACCTTGGATGGCCAAATCCTGTTCGGAGAACATCAACGGCATCAGGTCACGCTTCTCGACGCCCACGCCGTGTTCGCCGGTGAGCACGCCGCCGACCTCCACACAGAGTTTCAGAATCTCGGCGCCGAATCTCTCGGCGCGGTCGAGGTCGCCCTCTTTCATCACGTCGTACATGATGAGGGGGTGGAGATTGCCGTCGCCGGCATGGAAGACGTTCGCGACCGGCAACGCGAATTCAGTCGCCATTTCGCCGATGCGGGTCAGCACGCGGGGCAGCGCCCGGCGCGGGATGGTGCCGTCCATGCACAGCATGTCGGGGGCGATGCGGCCAGCGGCGGCGAAGGCGGCTTTGCGGCCGAGCCAGATGCGGTCGCGGTCGGAATCCGATGTGCTGGACTCGCAGGTTAATGCGCCGTTGGTTCGTGCGATCGCGTCGACTTGTTTCGTCGCCGCGTCGACTTCGACTTCCATGCCGTCGAGTTCGGCGATGAGGATCGCGGCGGCGCCTTGCGGGTAGCCGGGTGCGCAATAGGCCTCGACGGCGTCGACGGCAAAGCGGTCCATGATTTCCATCGCCGCCGGGACGATGCCGGCTGCGATGACGTCGGCGACACACGCGCCTGCTTGTTCGATCGACGGGAACGCGATCAGCAAAGCCTTCGCGCATGGCGGCTTGGGACGCAGGCGCACGGTCACTTCGGTGACGACGCCAAGCAGTCCTTCGGAGCCGGTGATGAGGCCGAGCAAGTCGAGACCGCCGGGGTCGAGGGCTTTGCCGCCGAAGCGGACGCGATTGCCGTCGGGCAACGCGAATTCGACGCCGAGGAGGTTGTTCGTCGTCAGGCCGTATTTGAGGCAGTGGATGCCGCCGGAGTTTTCCGCGACGTTGCCGCCGATGGTGCAAGCGACTTGGCTGGAGGGATCGGGGGCGTAGTAGAAGCCGTCGCGTTCGACCGCTCGGGTGACGCCGAGGTTCGTGACGCCGGGTTGGACGACGGCGCAGCGATTTTCGAGATCGATCTCGAGAATCTTGTTCATGCGCGAGAGGCCGAGGAGGACGCCGTCGCCGACCGGCAGCGCGCCACCGGAGAGCGATGTGCCCGCGCCGCGGGGCACGACCTTCACTTTGTTCGCGGAACAGAAGCGCAGGACGGCACTGACTTCGTCGGCGGATCTCGGAAGCACGACCGCGAGCGGCTTTTGGCGGTAGGCGGTCAGGGCGTCGCTGTCATAGGCGACGAGCGCGTCGTCGTCGGCCACGACGCCATCGGGAACCAAACGGCGCAGCGCATCCACCAGGGCGGCGCGGCGGGACAGGATGCCTTGGTCTATTTCGGGCATGCGCATGGGATGGGCAGTATCAGCCGCCCGCCCTTGACGCACCAGCAATCCGTCTGGGGATTAGCCCTGACGCGCCTTAAAGCGCGGGTTCTTCTTGTTGATGACGTAGACGCGGCCCTTGCGGCGGATGACGCGGCAGTCCTTGTCGCGGGCCTTCAGCGATTTGAGCGAGTTGCGAACTTTCATAGGTCTGGTTCCGCTGAGGCAAGGCCTTGAGGGGTCTGTCGAAAGAGGGCGGACCATTAAGGTGACAGTTGCAGGTTGTCAACGGTCCAAAGCACCACGTGTGTCGCCGATTCCCTTGCTTTTCGGGGCAACATCGTGCCATCCGAGGGGCATGTGTTGCTTGCGTATCCTATCGATTCCGGGCGTTCGGCTCTCGGTTCTTTGTGCCCTGATGCTGGCTGCGGCCGGATGGGTGGCGTTGCCCGTGTCTGCCCAGCCTTCGGGCGTGCGGATGTCGCAGCCCGTTCCGGACGAGCCGGCGGACCGTTCCCCAGAGTTCTCAGCTTGGATCGAGAGCTTCAAAGCCGAGGCCCGGACCAAGGGAATCAGCGACCGGACGCTTGAGCATGCGTTTCGCGGCGTGAGGCTTAGCACGCGGGTGATCGAGCTTAACGAAAATCAGCCCGAGTTTAGCCGCGCTATCTGGGACTATATGGACGGCGCGGTTTCGTCGGACCGCGTCGCGCGGGGACGCTCGCTACGCCGTCAGAACCGCAAGATCCTTGGACGGGCCGAACGCAAGTATGGCGTGCCCGACAGCATCGTCACCGCGATCTGGGGGCTTGAGAGCAATTTCGGACAGAACCTTGGCGGGTTTCGCGTCGTTGAAGCGCTCTCAACACTGGCGTTCGAGGGGCGGCGTACCGCATTCGGGCGCGAGCAATTGCTGGCGGCGCTGCAGATCCTCGAAGAGGGCGACATTTCGCCTGAGCGCATGATCGGCTCCTGGGCCGGCGCGATGGGACAAACGCAGTTCATTCCGACCGTATTCCTGCAATACGCGCAGGACGGCAACGGCGACGGCAAGCGGAACCTCTGGGACACGAAGGCCGACGTCTTCGCTTCGACCGCGAACTATCTCAAAGAAAAAGGCTGGCAGACCGGCGCGCCGTGTTTCGACGAGGTGAAGCTTCCCGACGGGTTCGACTACGGCAACGCGGATATCTCGATCGAGAAGCCGGTGCGCGAGTGGGCGGACTTGGACGTGCGGCAGATGGACGGGCGTTCGCTGCTCAAGCGCAAGGGACAGGACAAGGACGCACCGGCGGCGCTGATCTTGCCTGCGGGCTACAAAGGCCCCGCGTTCATCGCGTATCCGAACTTCAAGGTCGTTCTGGCCTACAACAACGCGATTTCCTACGCGCTGGCGATTTGCGAATTGTCGGTTCGCTTTCAGGGCGGGCCTGAGTTCGTGAAACCGTGGCCGCGGGACGAGCAACCGATTCTGTCGCGCGCGGACCGTGTCGAACTCCAAACGCTGCTCGCTCAACGAAAGTACGACGTGGGCGAGCCGGACGGCGTCATCGGACGCAAGACGCGCGAAGCCATTCGCGCGTTCCAGCGGGCCAAGGGTTTGCCGGCCGACGGATTCGCAACGATGTCGCTGCTTCAATTGTTGCGGACGTCGCCCTAGGCAGCGATCGCCTTGCGGCGGAGCGCTTCGGCGACCGCTTGCACCCGGGTCGCCACGCCCAGCTTCTTCTTTGCGTTTTCGATGTGAAAGCGCGCCGTGCGGGCGCTGATGCCCAGCTTGCGGCCGATCTCGCCATCGGTGTTGCCGTGCGCAGAGAGGCGCAAGCATTCGCCTTCACGCGGCGACAACAGGTCGGCCTCGCGCTTGCCTTCCAGCACCGTCACGCGCGTGAAAGCGAGTTGGGCCAGGAAGTGCAAGGCAGAGCGCGCAATCGGCGTCGCGACGGGTTCGCGGCCGGCGAGCACGAGGACGCCGAGGTTCGTCTCCTCGTCCTGCACCGGTACGATCAGGCCTGCGGCTACGCCCAGCTTTTCGCGCGCGACGTCGAGCGCCAGACGCTGAGCGTCCGACAGGAGGTCCGCCGGCAGTTCGTCGGCGATGATGGGTCCGCGGCTGTCGAGGATGAATTTCGCGAGGCCGGCGTTGCCGGCAAAGCCCGCTTGCACGAACACCTCCGCGAGGTTCGTCTCGACGGTCCCATGAAGCGTCGAGAAGCGCGGTTCGCCCTCGCCCGCCCGCAGAACGAAAGCGTGCTCGAAACCGAACGACGCCGCGACGGCGCTCAGCGCGGCCCAAACGGCCTGCGTCGAACGTGCGCCTTCGATGTCGTCGATCGCACCGATCGTGGTTACCCAGCAATTGCTCATCATGTTTGTTTCATCCGGTCTAAGCGGCGATGGTTTGGAGGCGCATCGCCTCGGCCACCGCCTGCACACGCGTCGCGACACCCAATTTCCGCTTCGCGTTCTCAATATGAAATCTGGCTGTGCGGGGCTTGATCGACAAGATGACCGCGATCTCGGAATCGGTCTTGCCGACCGAGACCCAACGCAGACATTCAAGTTCGCGCGCCGTCAGCGTGCGCGATTCGCCCTTGGCGCCGTCGCCCAACGTTTCGCTCTTCTGGAACGCCAAATGCGCCAGCAAATGCAGCATCGAACGCAGCACCGGCGACATGTCAGGCTTGGCCCCCGCAATGATGACGATGCCTTCGCGCACGCCTTCCTTGGTGATCGGGAACGTCCAACCGTTGGTGATGCCCAGCGTGCGACCAACGTACGAGAGCACGCTGTCCTGCTGCGACGTCAGTTCGGTCGCACGCGCTTCCTCGCGCGAGAACGGTTCGATCTGATCAAATGCGCGTGACAGCACCGGGTGATCGTCGGCGTTGTAGCTGCCACCTTCGAACGCCGCGATCACTTCGGCAGGCGCGTTGGTGTGGACGAGCGATATGGGCTCACCCGGCGGCGCTTTCAAAACTGTCAGGAATGTGAAGCCGTGCTGAGCGGCGATGGACTTGAACTGGTTCCACAGCTCGTCCCGGCCGGCGACCACTCCCAAGCGGCGCACAAAGCGCGCCGCATCAACGATGCGTTCCATTGCATAGCCTCGCAAAAGTGTCTGCCAGGTCTTACTGGCTTCAACCCGTTACGAAGGCCGTGCTTGCGCCCTGGGAGCCTTCTTGTCTTGCCGGATCTTCCGATGTTGTGCATTGCAACATCGAAACGTGACGAATTCGTGGCAAATAGTGTTTTCCGGCTGTCAACGCAACGTGACCGGGGTCGAGTTTCATTGAGTTAGTTTGTCGCTGACCACATTTCAAGCTGGGGGGCCGGGCGGAGTTGTATCGTCATGTCTTTGAATTACAGCGATTTTTAGGCGGCGGCTGTTCACGATAAAGAGAAAGAGACCCGCGAGGAGCGCTGTGCCCAACCAATATGGGAGGTCGGGACTCCATGAATAGAGTGCATTGCCTATGAGCGGGGCGAATATGAAACCCGACGCGCCGGCACCGCTGGTCAGCCCGGCAACAGCCCCCTGTTCGTCGTGCCCAACCGCCAACGAGGCCGCGGCCGCGATCCCGGGACGCAACATGCCGAAGCCCAATCCGGAGAGCACAAGCGCGAAGGCAATCAGGCCGTAGTTTGACGCCACGATCAGCAGCACATTCGAGACCAGCGCGATCAAAGTACCGGCGTAGATCAGAAACTTGGTCGTCAGCTTGAACCGCTGAACCAACACGAATTGGGCAAACAGGGTTGCGATCGCCGAGCACATGAGGGCAACGCCCGTCAGCTGCTGCGTCTCTGCCGTCGGCGTCATCAGCGTGTCGCGGATCACGAAGGCGATCGTTTGGATCGGGATGGCGCCGGCCGTGCCTTGCACGACGGCGAAGATGATGAACGGCACGACCCGCGGATCGAACCAGGACAGATGCTTCGCCTCTTCGCGCTTGCGCGGGAGCGAACGTTCGGGAAGCAGAACCCAGATCGCCGCGGCAGAAAGGAATGCCAGGAAGGCGACGAAGTAGAGCGGCGCCAGGACGCCGAAGATGATCAAAGCCGCACCGACGCCAGGACCGATCGCTGCGCCGAGGCCGAAGGCGGCGTTCAGCGTGGCCATGCCTTCCGTGCGTTCTTCGGCCGTCGTACGGTCGGCAATGTAGGCTTGCGCCGCCGGATAAGAGCCGGCTCCAAAGACGCCGTAGATGGAACGCGTCGCGATCAAAAGCGCATAAGTTACGATCGGCGCGGTCAAGCCCCAAAGGCCGAAGAGCATCACGCTCGCAAAGCCCAGGGTCGACACGCCGAACGCCGCCAGGCCGATCAGAATGACGGGGCGCCTGCCCCAGTAGTCGCTGCGCACACCCCAATATGCCGACGAGAAGACCCAGATCGTCGCGGAGACGGCGAAGATCGAACCGACCTGGAATTCGCTGAGGCCCAGATCCCGGGCGAGCGGGGGCAGGATCGCGAACATCAGCGTCTGGCCCAGGCCGTTGGCGATCAAGCAGACGAAGAGCAGCGTAATAGCGCGCTTGCGGCCTTCTTCCGTCGTGCCGCCGCCTTCTTCTTCGGGCGCGAAATTGGCTCGGGCTCGTTCGAGCCAGTTCGGTTTGGGCGGCGACGGATCGGGGGTTTGCATTGCCTCGTGTTTCTGGCGAGCGGCGTCTTTGATCGCAGCGTGGCAAATCCGCGCAAGAGCGGTTCTAGTTTTGCGCCTTCAGCCTGATTTGCGATGTGTCGCTGCGGCCGTCTGCGTCCACGACCGTAATGCGCGCGAAGCCTTCGCCTTCCGGGGTCCACCAGCTGTCGGAGCCCAGCATCGATTGGTTCTCGAGCGGGAGACCGTTGACGACCCAGCGCAGCGGTGCGCGCCCGCCCTGGGCCTTCAGCGGCATAGCTTGAGGCTTCTTCGGATTGTCGAGCGAGACGGTGGCGCCATTCGGCGGGAACGAAATGCGCGGCGGTTGCACGCGCTTCAAGCCCGCCGTGAGCTGCGCGGAGCGGCGGAAGCGCTGCAGGCCGCGGGGCAGTTGCTCTGCGTTTTGTACGACATAGGCGCCTTCCGGCGGGGGCGAGGACCAGCGCTCTTCGCTGGGCAGGAGGTCAAAGACTTTCAGGAGCAGCGGGGCCGCGTCGTTGCGGCCGATGTGGCCGGGGCGGGTCGAGCCATCGGCGCGGCCGACCCAGATGCTGACCGTGTAGCGCTGCGAGAAGCCGAGCGCCCAGGCGTCGCGGTAGCCATAGGAGGTGCCCGTCTTGAAACCGATTTGGCGGTCGCGCTCGATGCCTTGGCCCATCGACCAGCCGTCGGGGAGGTTCGCGCCCTTCAGCACGTCGACGAGGTACCAGGCGGCGGGCTTGCCGAAGAGGCGGTGGGTTTCGCCTTCCGGCGCGCCGGCGCGGTAGTGCAAATCCTTCACTTCGCCGCCGTTCGGGATGGCGACGTAGAGCATCGTCAGGTCGCGCAACGAGATGCCGACACCGCCGAGCGCGAGCGGGAGCGAAGGGATTGCGCCCTTCTTTGGGAATTGAAGTTCGGCGCCGGCGTTGCGCATGAGCGAGGCAAGGCGGATGGGACCGATGCGGTCGAGCAGCATGACTGCGGGCACGTTCAGCGACTGCTGAAGCGCGCTTGCGACCGACACCGTGCCTTGGAAGCCGCGGTCGAAGTTGCGTGGTTCGTAGTCGCCGAACAGGGTCGGTTTGTCGTCGATCAACGTTTGCGGATGAACGACGAGGTCGTCGAAAGCGATGCCATAGATGAACGGCTTTAACGTCGAGCCCGGGGAGCGCGCGGCTTTGCCAAGATCGACTTGGCCGGCGTTGACCCAGAAGTTCGCGCCGCCGACGTAGGCCACGACGTTGCGCGATGCGTTCTCGACCACCATGACGGCGATGTTGGCGTCGTCGTCGAAATAGCCGCGCTCGCGTTTGGCGAGATCTTCGAGCTTTGTCTGCGTTTGCGCGTCAAGCGTCGAGACGATGACGGGGTCACCTGCTTTGTTTTGCGCGAGCAGATCTTGCGCGAGGTGGGGCGCGTGGAAGGGGAACGGCAGGCGGCGCAGCGGGATCGGCTCTTCTTGACCCTCTTTCGCTTCTTGCCGGGTGATCACGCCGCGTTCGGCGAGCGTTGCCAGCACGCGGTCGCGCGCTGCTTTGGCGATCGCCGGGAAGCGGTCGGGGCGGCGGCGTTCCGGTGATTGCGGCAGCGCCACGAGAAGCGCGGCTTCGCCGACGGTGAGATTGTGCGGCTCTTTGCCGAACCAGGCGAAGCTTGCGGCGCGCACACCTTCGAGATTGCCGCCGAAGGGCGCGAGCGTCAGGTAAAGCTCGAGCACCTCGTCTTTGGTGAGATGCAGGTCGAGTTGGATCGCGCGCGCCATTTGCAGGAGCTTGGCGGAGAGCGTGCGCTCGCGCGGCTCCATCAGGCGGGCGACCTGCATGGTGATGGTCGAGCCGCCGGAGACGACGCGCGCCTTCACCGCCATCTGATAGGCGGCGCGCAACATGGCGAAGGGGTCGACCCCCGGATGTTCGCGGAAGCGCTGGTCCTCCCAGGCGAGGGCCATGCGCAGATAGCGCGCGTCGACTTTGTCGGGTTTGACCGGCAGGCGCCATTTCCCGTCACGCGAGACGAAGGTGCGCAGTAGCGTGCCGTCGGCGGCGGTGACCACGATCGAGCGATCGTCGGCGCGCGTGCGGCCGATCGGGTTCAGGCGGTCTGTGACGGCAAGCGCGAGGCAGAGGCCGATGACTGTGAAGGCGGCGATGATCGACGCTGTTCGACGACGGCCGGTGAACCAGTTACGCAAGACACGCATCACACGCCGAGCACTCGATTGATTGGGGCGTGGCGGAGAGTCCCACCCTCACCCCCGGCCCCTCACCCGCCGAAGCGGGAGAGGGGTAGAGCTTTATCGTACTAGTTCGACGCAATCGTCATCTGCCCCATGCCGGTGCGCGCCTGGACGTCGGGCGCGTACATGTCTTCGACCGTGGCGGCCGGCACCGTGTAGGCGCCCGGCACCGTGGCGCGGACGATGTAGGCGAAGTTGAACGTCGGGCGACGCTGCTTGGCGATTTCCTTCGGGTCGGTCGGTTGATAAGTCGAGCCGATGTCGAACGTCACGACAAAGCGGTCGTCGCGCGCTTCGGTGATGTTCGCCGAGGCGAGGACGGGGAGGAACGGATAGATCGTCGTGCCGTCGTCCTTGCGTTGGACTGCGCCTTCGATCTCGAAGCCCGCAGGCAGGAGATCAAGCAGCGCCATCAAACGCGCGCGGTTGTCGGCCATCTCACCCGACAGACGCACGATGAAGCGATCGTTCTGCTTCACGTTCGAGAGGCTTGCCGGTTGGCCGCTCATGGTCAGGATCGCCTTCGACAGCGAGACGCCGTTCTGCGCCGGGGGCAGCGGCTGCGCCGGGATGCCCTCTGCCGAGACGATGCGCCAGACGTCCTTTTGACCGTTGTTCTTGACGGCGACGCCTTGGCCAACCTGAGCGAGCGACGGGCTGAAGCGCAAGACTTTGCCGCCCGGCGCGCCGGCTGTGACGTTGGCGCCCGAGACCGCGACGTTCACCGCCGGTCGCGATGTTTCGACTTCGTGCGCGGCCAGAAGCATCCACGCCTTTTCCTGCGTCGTCGTGTAGTTGAGACGCGGGTCGAAGCCTGCGACGCGGGCCACAAGCGGTTCGGTGAGACCCGCCTGCCCCGCCTTTGCCGACATCGCCGTCAAGCCGGCGACGTCGCGCAGCATCGAGCCGTAGTAGCTGTCGGTCGCGTACTTCGCCGGTTCGGTCTGAAGGGCGATGTCGCGCGCTTTTGCGAAGGCCGGTGCGGCGCGCGCGCGATCACCGATGTCGGTGAGAGCGGCGCCCATGAGGCCGAGGCCAAAGGCGTTGGTCATGCCCTCCATGCGCGTGTCTGCGAAGTAGCGCAGTTCGCTTGGGTTCAGTGAGCCCGCACGCGCCAGCAGATAGAAGCCGTAGGCGCGCGAGAGATCGTTGCTGCTTTCCGAGCCGGCCGCACGGCGCGCCCAACCGAGGGCGCGTTCGACGCCTTCCTCCGGAACGACGTAGCCTTTAGCCTTCGCCTGCATCAGGAAGTCGGTCGCGAACATGCCGATGTAGTTGTCGGCTTCGCCCGAGATCGACGACCACATGCCGAACGAACCGCCGTAGGTCTGCATATCCAGAACCTTGTAAGCAGCTTCCTGCACGCGGTCCTTGATGTTCTTGTCCTGCTTCACATTCGCGAGCAGCGCCATGTCGTTGTAGTAGACGAGCGGGAAGGCGCGGCTGGTCGTTTGTTCGATGCAGCCATAGGGATAGCGATCGAGCCAGCGCAGAAGACCCGGCACGTCGTCAAAGCCGCGGCCGCCCGTCACCGTGACCGCGACCTTCGCGGTGCCCGGCTTGAACGACGCAAGTTTTTCGGTGCTGAAGCGATCTTCCTTGCCTGGCGCGATGGCAATCGTTTCTTCGGTCGAGATCTCAAGTTGCGGTTCGCGCACCTCGATCGGCCACGAGCGCGCCACTTTGAAGCCGCCGGGGCCTTCGACGTTGAGGGAGATCGTCCCGATGCCTGCATCCTTGGCCGCGATGGGGACAGGCAGCAGGACGCGCTCGTTGGCGCGCAGGTTCGGGGTCAATCGTGTCTCCGCGCTGACGAGGCCGCCGGGGCCGGGCATCGCGGTCTTCACGGTCGCCGTATACTGACCCGGCGTCCCTTCGACGTTGTGCATGTTCAAGGCGGCGGTCAGCGTATCGCCCGGCGCCATGAAGCGCGGCAGCACGACTTCGGCCACGACCGGATCGCGCACGGTGAGCGGCTGTTCGGCATGCCCCAGCTTCGTGGGCGTGTAGGCCACCGCCATCAAGCGGAGTTCGCCGTTGAAGTCGGGGATGTCGAACGCGATGTTGCCCTTGCCGCTGTCGCTGAGCGCGACGAGGCCGGAGAACAGCGACACCGTCTTCTGCGGCACGACCGCGAGCGAGCGACCGCCGACGCCGTCGCCGCCGGTGCGCAGTTCACCCACAATGGCGCGGTCGGACGCGATTAAGCGGCCATAGTCGTCGCGCATGTCGAGCCCTAAGCGACGCTTGCCGAAGTAGTGTTTGTTCGCATCGGGGCTTGCGAAGTCGGTGAGCTGAAGAATGCCTTCATCGACCGCGGCGAGCGTGACGTAGACGGCCTCACCCCAGCCTTGGTTTTTTACCTCGATCGGGATCGAGAGTTTTTGATTCGGCTTCGTCTTTTGCGGGGCGCCGAGCGTCACTTGCAGCGTGCGTGGGCTCGGATCGACGGCGAGCCAGGCGACGCCAATCGCTCGGACCGGGGCACGCGTCTGCGCCGAGGACAGCGGACGATAGTGGGTGACGAGCGCGTAGGCGCCCGCACCCCATTCCGACGACACCGGGATCGACACCGTCGTGCCCGACGCCGAGACGTCGACCATCTTGGTCAGATGGATCTTGTTCGAGGCGATGACGATCAGCGCCTTGCCGTCGGTCGGCGGATTGATCGCAATTTTCGCATTGTCGCCGGTGGCGTATTGTTGCTTGTCGGCGGAAACCGCAACGCGGTCGGGACGATCGTTCTCTGCGCCGCCGCCCCAACCGGACCAGAAGCGGTAAGCGGTCGACGCGCCCGGCTTTGTCTCGCCGTCCGGGTCAGCCTTTACGCCGGGCTCGATGACGGTGAGCCGGTACGAACCCCACGGCAGCGCCTTCGACACTTTGAACGGAGCGCCCGCTTCGAGGTCGACCGTGCCGCCGTCGACGATGCGGTCGTTGACCACGCGCTCGTACTTCCAGTCGTTGTCGACTTGATACCAGCGGTAGTCGATGTCTTCGTTGACGAGTTCCCATTTTACACCGCGGACGGCCTTGGGCTTGCCGTCGACATCGACGGCAACGACTTCGAGGTTCGCAGGCGTGTTCTCTTGTACCGAGTCCCACTGGAAGCCCGGACGGATGCCGATGAGCGTGTCGCGCGTGCGCAACGGCAGCGACACTTGATCGGACGTCGTGCGGCCGCCCGGCTCGAAGATCGCGATGTTGATCACGGCCTTCAACGGCAGCGATGTTTCCGCAAGTTCCTCGATCGCAGCGGTCGCTTGCGTTTTGCCGGCGGCGTCGGTCTCGGGGACGCTCATCGTCACTTGCGTGCCTTCGAAATTCTCGTCGACCTTGCCGAAGCGGAAGCCCTTGAGGGCGGGCACGTCGGCGAACGGCGTCGAGTCGCTCGTGATCGTCATCGTGCCTTCGCCGGCGAGGCCGGCTGCCGGCGCGCCATAGAGGAACCGGCCGTTGACGTCGACGACGGCCTGCTGACCGGGACGCAGGATCTTCTGCGTCGGTTTCAGCTCGACCTTCAATTTTTGCGGAACGAAGTCTTGGACGTCGAACGCGATGCGGCCGATCGATTCACCCTTTGGATCGAGGAAGGCCGCGACCTGCCAACGACCGCGCGGCGCCGTCGCCGTCAGCGTCACGGGCCGCGCGAAACCGCCCGCCTGGAACTGGTTCGCTTCGACGACCCACTTCTTGGATTCCAGACCGTCGGGGCGCGAGAGCACAAAAGTGAGGCGGTCGTTCAGCGACTTCGCCTGCTGGTCGCGCAGCAGCGTCACGACGTTCACCGTCTCGCCCGGGCGATAGACGCCGCGGTCGGTGTAGAGGTAGGCGTCGATCGCGTCGGGCGACGCGCGGCCGTCGACGCCGCGATCGGTTAAATCGAAGGCCGGGCGACGCAGATCGAGGAACGAAAAGTCCGTCTTTTCCTGGTAGGCCATGACGGCGACCGGTTCGAGACCGCCGGTACCGCGCGTGATCGCGGCCGAGAACTGAGCGCGTCCGTCGCTGCCCGTCTTTTTCACCTCGAGCTCTTCGTTGTTGCGCGCGATGAGCCGCAGTTCGACGCCCGAGATCGGCTCGGCGTTCTTGAGCGAGCGAACGAAGACGTTCAGACCGTCTTTGCCCTTGAAGCTGGTGAGGCCCAGATCGGTATCGACGACGAACTGCGCGGCCTTGGGTTTCCAGTTTGCGTTTTCATCGGTCGAATCTTCATCGGCCGCGTCCGTCGCCAAGATCATGTAAGCGCCGGCTTTGTTTTCGTTCAGCGCGCGGCGCAACGGGAAGAGCGTGATCACTTCGTCGTTGCGACGGTTGTTGGGGACCGTGAGCTGCCCGGTCCACACGACCCGGCCTTGTTCATTCTCGATGTTGTTGCGTTCGTATTCGTAGAATTCACGCTGATCGATGATGCCGGTTTGGAGCTGCGCCAGAAGACGGTCGCCGACGCGAATGACTTTGATGTTGAGCTTCGACACGTTGACCGTGGTGATCGGAACGCCGTCGGCGCTGTCGCGCGGCAGGACGAAGCCCGTGCTCATGCGGACGAGCGCGGGCTTGTCGCGCAATTCGACCGTGATGGTTTCCGATTTCGTCAACTTCTCGGTGCCGCCGGCTGCGGGCAGCCCGGCCTTGAGTTCGAGCTGATAGGTCTGTGCGAACGCGAGGCCCTGGATGCAGAGGCGATCTTGCGTGACACGCAGCGCAAACGTCACTTCGGGATCGAACTTCAGGTAGTCCTGATACTTGGCTTCGGTGTCGAGCTTGCGCGTGAAGACGAGACAGGCTTCCGGCGCGTCGCCCGAGGTTTGCACCTCAAGCCGGCGGAAGGCGAAGTACGGCGCCTTGAGTTCCGGCGCAGCGGTGACAGGACCGGTCGTCGAGCCCGCCGGCGTGTCGGCGCCGCCGACGGTCGACGGCGTGTCCGGAGAAACGATTGGACCTTGTTGTTGTCCGACATAGCGAACGGCGAGGAAAATCGCCGCGGTAAGAGCTACGACGACGGCAAGAGCTATCAGCACGCGCTGCATGAAGGATCCCCGAGATCTGAAGTTCGACGGCGCGATCGCTTCGACGCACCGGGCGCGTTGTTAGCACAACACGCCGTGATGTGCGCACGTTAGCGGCGGCCGTCACAGTGGACACGCATCTTGACCGCTTTTTGTCGCAAAGTCGGGGAGTTTAAGGCATTTTAGCGTTGTCGAGCATGCGCCGCGGCCGAGTCTGTGGCAGCGATTGTCGAACGTTGCGAATCACCTCTTGCGGGCGTCCTCCACCGGTTGTTCCATGCACCGGCGTTTCCCGTACTGGGCGTGGGTCCTGAGACTCGCTTGAGGAAACGGGCACGAAAGCACATGAGCAAACATCTGGATTTTGGATCGTCGGCGCGGCGCGCACTGATCAACGGGGCGGTTGCGGCGACGGCCGCATTTGGATTTCCGGCGTGGGCAGCCGCTTGCGACGACATCGCGAGCACCGTGCGCGCCCTAGGGCCGTCTGCGGCCGTCGATGTCGAGAGTTCGCTCGCCTTTTACGACAGCCGCGGTGGCGGCTGCGCTTGGGATGAGGAAAACGCCGCGGGCCTGATTTCGGTCGTCGAGGCGGCCGAGGATCACGGCCTGGATCCCATGCTTTTCCACGCGGATATGCTGGCCGCGAAGCCAGGCATTGACGCGGCACAGCGCGACGTTCTGATGACCGACGCGGCGATCAAGTTCGCCTCGGCCATGCTGCGCGGGCTAAGTGCGCCGCCGGTCGCAAAGGTCGATCGGGCCGCAGGCTCGCCCAAGAACAGCGAGATCATTAATGCGCTGAGCCAGGCGCTTGAGGGCGGCGACGTGAGCGCATGGCTGGACGGGCTAGCGCCGCGGACGGATTCCTACCTGCAAATCCGGGCCGCGCTGTCGACCTATCGCTCGATCGCGGAGGCGGGCGGATGGGAGCCGATGCCGGCGGCGCTTGCCAGCAAGAAGAAGCGCGCGCCCTTCATCCCGGCGCTCCGGAAGCGGCTGGCCATTGAGGGCGATCTTCTCACCGACGACGGGTCCGATCTGTTCGACGAAGAGCTGCGCGCGGCCATCGAGCGGTTTCAGATGCGGAACGGGATGCGCGCCGACGGGCAACTGACCCTCAAGACGATCGACCGGCTGAATGTGTCGGCAGCGCAGCGCGTGGTGCAGCTGGCCGTCAATCTGGAGCGCCTGCGCGTCGAGAGGCGCAATCCGTCGACAACGCGGGTCGAGGTCAATGCGCCGGCGGCGACGGTGGTTCTGTACCGGGACGGCATTCCCCACATGGCGATGAACGTCGTCGTTGGAAAGCCCGGGCACGACACACCGACCCTGGCCAGCACCATCGACACCATCATTCTCAATCCGCAGTGGACGATCCCGCAATCGATCATTCGCAACGAGATCAAGCCGGCCTTGAAGCGGAACAAGGACTATCTGACGAAGCACCGCATGTACTGGGCGGGCGATCAGCTGATCCAGGAGCCAGGACCGCACAATGCTCTGGGGCGGGTGAAGTTCGACTTCCCGAACCGATACAGCGTCTATCTGCACGATACGCCGTCGCGGAGCGCTTTCATGGATGCCGAGCGCGCGCAAAGCCACGGTTGCGTGCGGGTCGAGAAGCCGGTCGATTTGGCGGTTGAGTTGCTGCGCAACGATCCGAAATGGACGCGCGAGGCGATCGAGCAGAGTATTCGCGACGGCGCGACACGGCGCATACCGCTTGGCGAACCCATGCCGGTCATCATCGTCTATGAAACCGCGTTTGTGGGGGACGACGGACTGGTGCAGTTCCGGCCGGACATCTACGGGCTCGACACGCAACTGACGCTCGCATTGTCGGAACGCGCAACCGCGATGCGAACGGATGCCGCTCCGGCGCCGGAAGACACGTCCGCCGGCGAATTTTGACCGTGGCGCTAGTGGTAAACGGGCCGA